>NZ_JBHRTP010000024.1:0-280498 GCF_042646465.1 Pseudundibacterium arcticum | reverse complement strand
GAAAAGGGGACATTACTACTTTGCACAAAGGGGACATTACTACTTGGGGCTAACAAATTTCTGCAATACGCTTGCCAAATCCGCCAATTTACTGCACTATTGATCTCGATCTGATTCAAGCCGACTGAAAACATGCACGCTGCGCGCCACTACTTTTATTTTTACTTTAGCTATTCCAGCCCATCGGCGGTGGAGAAGCGGTAAGCACTCGAGTAGAAGAGCCCAAACCAACTTTCTAAAAAACCGCCAGCGATGGCGGTTTTTTTTTGTCCAATTTCGATATTGATCCAGGAGAACGCCATGCCCCGCACCGACGATTTACGCATCCGAGAAATGAAAGAACTGACGCCTCCGTCCCATTTGATCCGCGAATACGGCTGCTCCGAAAAGGCCGCCAACACGGCTGCCGACGCGCGGATTGCGCTGCATCGCATCCTGCATGGCCAGGACGACCGCCTGATGGTCGTGATCGGGCCGTGCTCGATCCACGATACCAAGGCGGCGATGGAATACGCGCACCGGCTGGTCAAGGAACGGCAGCGCTTTGCCGGCGAGCTGGAAATCGTGATGCGGGTCTATTTCGAAAAACCGCGTACCACCGTCGGCTGGAAGGGCCTGATCAACGACCCATACATGGACAACAGCTTCCGCATCAACGATGGCCTGCGCATGGCGCGCGAGTTGCTGCTCAATATCAATGAACTCGGTCTGCCGGCCGGCACCGAATTTCTGGACGTGATCAGCCCGCAGTACATTGCGGACCTGATCAGCTGGGGCGCGATTGGCGCCCGTACCACCGAATCACAGGTGCACCGCGAACTGGCATCCGGCCTGTCGAGCCCGGTCGGCTTCAAGAACGGCACCGATGGCAATATCAAGATCGCGGTGGAAGCGATCAAGGCAGCGTCGCAGCCGCACCATTTCCTGTCGGTCACCAAGGGCGGCCATTCGGCGATCGTGTCGACCAACGGCAATGAAGATTGCCACATCATCCTGCGCGGCGGCAAGACGCCCAACTACGATGCCGTCAGCGTCGAAGCGGCCTGCCAGGGCATTGCCGCATACGGTCTGGCGGCACGGCTGATGATCGACGCGTCGCACGCCAACAGTTCCAAGAAACCGGAAAACCAGATCCCGGTCTGTGCCGATATCGCGCAACAAATCGCCAGTGGCGACACCCGCATCGTCGGCGTGATGGTCGAGTCGCATCTGGTCGCCGGCCGCCAGGACCTGATACCCGGCAAGGAGCTGACCTACGGCCAGTCGGTCACCGACGGCTGCATCAATTGGGAAGACAGTGTGAAGGTGCTGGAAGGCTTGGCGGAAGCGGTTCAGCAACGCCGCCTGAAGGATCCGGACGCGTAAGCGGAATGACCGGCATCGGTGTTGCAATGCAACGGGCACCGATGTTTTGCACAAGGAATGAGCGCTCCGGGTACGATAATGTTGTCAAATACCGGATTTACGCTTCATCCTGGCGGCCGCTCGCCATAAAACGCCCAGTTGCCCAGTTGCCTGATACTGTCCCGGCGGGCTGCTGACGATAATTTATCGTGACATGCAGCTTTAATCTTGCGTGAAAAATGGAGCGGCATCGCCGTCGCGGACCGCAACAAAGTATCGCCAGCACCACAGCAGCGGGAGGATTATCGACCATGTGACGAGTCCAGTTCCTGTGAACGCCTGATCGTCGAGCAGATAGTAATTGCACAGGCGCTGCGGAGCTTCCTGGTACAGCATGCCAACGATCGCCATCATGCCGGCGAAGTTTCCCAGGAAGAAGAGTTGAATCACTTTGTTTGCGCGCGACAGGGAAGCGGGAAGTATCAGCCCGTTAATGAATATCAGGACAAATTTGAGAAATTCTTCTGTCGGCGATACGAGCGCGTGCTCCAGCGTCTTCGGAATCATCCAGTAGGCAATCAACAGGGTCGTTGCCAGCATGCCGGTGAGACCGTGTTCGTCATACGCGCGCCAGCGTTTGACGAGGGCCCAAGCCGGGTTCCGGTGCAGCGCGGTGCAATTGGTGCAATTGGCGACAGCCAATGCGGTCAAACAACCGGCACTCAGTATCGCCGGGATCTGCACCAGCATGTGCAGTGCCATGGTCCGCTCCAGCCACTGTCGACATCCGATGGCCGCAAACAGCGCGATCGTTCCAAGCAGCAAAAATACCGTCGTTCTGGCGGGGGCGGAAAACTGCAGTCTCAAAACGCACATGACTTCCCCTGGCCCGATCCCGGCTTGCCGCGTCCAATCGGATTCTCCGCCGAGGACAGTGCTGATGCCAGCGCAGTGTCGGGGTCGTCATAATCGACGATGCGCGCCAGCTGCCCATCCACGAGTAGGTGAAAAGCCGCATTGTGCTGAAATTCTCCCAGCGGCGCGGGGATCACGACAATCCCGAATGCAGCAAGGAGTGCTGTTCGTTCTTTTGCATCGGCGATGCCGGCAAATTGCCAGATCTGTGGCTTGGCATGCATCCGCCTGGCATAGTCCGATAGCAGGGTGGGCGTATCGCGTTCGTCAAAGCTGAGGCTTAACAGGCCAACGCGCTGTCCCAAGCCGCGTCTCTCAATGATGTCCTGCAGTTGCTGGAATTCGGTGCCGACCGCGGAACAGATCGCATTGCAGCGGGTGTAAATGAAAGACACGATCCTGACCCGTCGATCGCAGCGCAAGGCCTCGCTCAGACTCACGCTGACGCCGGACTGCGTCTGCAAGATAACATCGGGAATTGCCTTCGGATGCTCGCTCACAGATAGCCTGCGCGCATCTTCGCTGGTGGCTACACGAAAACCCTCGGTCGTTCTGTAAATCGCAGCGCATCCTGCGACCAACACCAATAAAAGGGCAAATACGGTTTTCATTGCAGCATGCGCGCTCAACGCTCAAGCATCATTTCAGCTTGGCCAGCTCATCGTCGCCGTTCCATGGCGATGTCTTCGCCTTGCCCGCTTGCCGTTCTGTCTGCACCGAGGCCACCGCAATCGGGCCGGCCTTGTTGCCAAAATTGGCGCGGACGAAGGTCAGCACGGCGGCGATTTCAGCATCGCTTAATTTGTCTTTGAACGCGGGCATCGTGCCAGTGTAGGCGGTGCCTTTCACGGTCAATTTGCCGGAAATGCCATGCAACAAGATATTGACAGGAAGGCTCTCTTTGGCCAGCACCCATTCCGACCCGGCCAGTGGCGGGAATACGCCCGGCAGCCCGGCGCCGCTGGCCTGATGACAGGCCACGCATTGCGCCGCATAAATCTGTGCGCCATCAACCGGCCCGGTGCTCGCTCCGGAGTGCGCCATCAGATCTGCCTTGGTGCGGTTATCACCCCATTGCGCCTCGTCGCCAGGATGCGCCATCAGAATGTAACCAATCGCCCACGACAGCGCCAACACGATGATGACGATCACTTTTTTCGGCACCGGGCGATTCGTTTCATGCGGATCGGGGTTTTCCCGAATTTGCGGGTCCGATGTTTTAGATTCTTCTACCATGGTGCAACTCCAATTGTGCAACGGGCGCTGCCGCTGGATATCTTGTTGATCTTATTTTTTGATGACCTGCGCAGAAATCGCGGGGTAAGTATGGTCAAGCGAGATCAGGTATTGCACCAGATCGAGCGCTTCGGGCTTGGCTACCACGACTTTTCCAGCCGGGTTATATCCTGGTGGCAGGGTGATGACCTTGTCGCCCGGTTCGGCCTCAGGCTTGATCTCGAACAGGAAGGGATACGATGGCATGATGCTGCCAGGTGTATACGCGCGCGGCTGATACAAGTGACCGATGTGCCAGTCGACGCTGGGCTGACGCGCACCGATATTGAATAAATCGGGCCCGGTGCGCATGGTGCCAAGCAAGTGCGGATTATCGTAATAATAATCCGCGGCAACCGATGCACGCCCCCAGCCCCGTTGAAAGTCGGGCGCCTGCACCTTGTCGCGCGGCTGTTGCGAATGACAATAAATGCAGCCATTCCTGATGTATTGGTCGCGCCCGCGCAGCTGCGCCGAGGTATACGGCTTCAAGCCGGCCGCTGGCTTCACACCGGACAATTGCATGTACGGCATTACCACCAGCGAAGCGGTGGCCAATGCCAGCGTTACCATCGAGCCCGTCAACAGTTTGAGTTCGTTTTCCATGGTTAAGCCGCCGCCATTGATGAGGGGGTAGAGGGAACGTGCAGCAGTGCAGCGCCAATCCGACGTGGCCCGTAGCGCAACGCCATTGCGGCAAAATGAAATGCAAATACCAGGTGGCCAAGCGTCATGATGGCGCCGCCAACCGAGCGACTTTTCAGATAGGGGATGGTGACCCGAACCGATTCCATGAATGGCCGGGTGGCATCGAGCATGGCCATCCCTTGCAGCCAGCCGCCGATAGACAGACCGACGAAGTAAATCGAAAAACCGATGACGACCAGCCAGAAATGCAGGGCGATCAGCTTGGGATACGGCCACTCCCATGACATCACGCGCGGCATCACGAAGTAGATCGCGCCGAACATCACCATCGTGAAAAACCCGTACAGGCCCAGATGGGCATGGGCCACGGTAACGTGCGTGAAATGGGTGACGGTGTTGACGCTGCGCAGCGCCTCGACAGAACCCTGAATCGAACTCAAGGTGTACATCATGCCGCCCAGCACGATAAATCGCAGCGTGGGTGAATAGATCAGCGTCGCAAACTTGGTCCGCATGGTCAGATGCTGATTGACCGAAAACGCGATCACCGGCACGATCATCATGACGCTTTGTACGATCGATAATGTGATCAGCCAGCCCGGCACCGGACCGCCGATCAAGTGATGACCGCCGACCTGTCCATAAAAGAACGCGAGCGTCCAGAAACCCAATAACGACAAGTTATAAGATTGCACCGGGCGGCCGATAATTTTTGGCAGGAAGTAATACACGGCCGCCAACGCCATCGGCGTATAAAACAGCCCCAATACGTTGTGTCCGAACCACCAGTTCATGGTGGCTTGCTCGACGCCGAAGTGCACACCAGGGACGTTCCCTACCAGAAATAGAATCGGAAACCAGAACAACGCTGCACCCATGTACCAGATCGACACATAGAGATGATTGACGCGCCGATTCTGCAAGGTAAACACCAGCGGCAACCCGACCAGGGCACCACCGATGACGAGCAAAATGTCGACTTGCCACGGAATCTCCAGCCACTCCATGCCGTCACTGAGACCTACCGCAATGCAGCCGATACCGGCAATCAGCCCCGCGTTCCAGATCAACGCACCCAGCATCGCAAAGCGTGCGCCAAGCAATTCGGTCTTTAACAGGCGCGGCAACATCCAGATCGCAATGCCCAGTGCCGCCATCGGTGCCCAACCGTAGGCCACGGCATTTAGATGAATGGTCCGTAGGCGGCCGAAGCTGAGCCAAGCCTCGCTATTGAGCCAATCAGGCTCATGCAGCTTGATGGAGCTGGTCAGTCCTGCGAACGATGCCAGAACCAGCCAGACCACGGCGCAGGAAAGAAACACAAAGGTCACAAAAGCAGTCGAGCGATCGGCCTGCATCCGCTCTTTCAAGTCTTGCTCCAGTTGAGCCGTTTGAGCGGCATCCAATGGCAGGAGCTCAGGATCGGCGGCCGATTTCTGCAAACCGATACGTTGCACCGGACTAGCCGCAGGCTCTTCCACCCGGCCTATTTCTCCTTCGGAAAAAATGACTTTGGCGGCCGCCGGATTGCTGTCAAACAATCTTTTCCGCAAGGACCAGATGAATATGAATAATCCGGTAATCGAAAGAATGAATGACGATAAGAGTAGGGTGACGGTATCCATGAGCATTCAAAATAGTGATGTGAATAGAAAGATGGAGCGAGGGCGCCGAACGTGTCATGCGTGCCGCCATCCTGATCTAACCCTCCTTGCCGTCGATCCTGGCATGCAACAAGTAAGGCCCATACACCAGCAAGTACAGCAGAAACGCGCAGGTCCAGCACAAGGTGGCGGCCAGCAATGCGCTGGCCCGGATATCGAGACTGGTGATATTGGCGCACAAACGCGCTACGGCGCCGATTTGAATCAGCACATACATCGCCACTTCGCGCCGCCCGGCCTGCAACGGCCGACCCGTATGGCCCAGCGCGGTGCGGGTCAGCATGCCGATGATCAGTCCTGCCATCGCGCCAATCGCCAGCGCATGGAAGGCGCTACTCTCGGGCACGATATGCAGCGCCGTCAATGCGATCAGGACCAGGCCAAGGGGTATCCATGCATAGGATAGATGCAAAATCCACAGCAAGGGATGGCGCCAGCTGCGCTGCGGCGTCCAGCTCGCCAAACGCAACGATTGCGCGCCTGCTGCCAGCACGGCGACAATGGCAATTACATCGCCGGGAAATCGGCATAGCCATGCGATCGCGGTCAGCGCGACCAGGGCCAGCGCGACCCGGTCTAGCGCGACCCGGTCCAGCGCGACCCGGTCCAGCTGCGGACGCATCGCGGGTTGGCTGCCGGACACGGTATTTTTGGTAAAGACCGGAATGACGCGTCCACCGATCACCGTCTCCACCATCACGACAATCAAGATCGCCGTTTGGATTGCCAATGTGGGCGACACCGCGATCCACCCAAGATTGGCCGCGTGAAACAGGCCATTGACGACGCTCAGCAAGGCAAGGAAGACGATCAGCAACAGATTGCGTCGATTGCCGGCTTGTCTCAGAACGCCCCATAACGGCCACGCCGCACACGGGATGAATGCCAGATCGATGGCTGCCGCGACGACCGGATCAGCCATCAGCATCGCCACGCGTCCAGCGATCCACAGAGCGCACAAGGCCGCCAGGTGCCGGCCGTGCGGGGTCGGCAAATTGGTCCAGTTGCGCGCTGCCGTGAACAGGAAGCCGACAATCACCGCCACCACAAAACCGAATATCATCTCGTGCATATGCCAGCCGAGGCTAATGCGCGGTGCGACCGGAATCCACCCTGAATAAACGGCCAGCCATAATGGGACGCCGATCGCGGCAAATGCCGCCGCCAACAGGTAAAACGGCCTGAATCCCAATGCCAGTACCGGATGGCCCCACCAGTGTTGCTTGCGGCGGCCGAGACTGTCAGGGCTGTCCGCGCTCGAGATGTTTATTCGTGGCATAAATCCAGTTTTTTATTTTTTAAACATATATAATAAATACTGCATTTGGTGTGAAATATAGGCTGCTACACCACTTAACGCAATATGTATTTTGTATTTTCACAGCAATCTGGACCACCGATGAGACTCACAGCGTATACCGATTACACACTGCGGACCTTGATGTACCTGGGCTTGCACCGCGATCGCCTGGTAACGATTCAGGACATTGCCGATCTGCACGGCATTTCAAAAAATCACCTGATGAAAGTGGTGCATCAATTGGGTACCAGCGGCATCGTCGCGACGGTGCGCGGGCGCAATGGCGGGCTTAAGCTCAACAAGGAGCCGGAAGATATCAATATTGGGGAAGTGGTCCGCAACACCGAGACCGATTTCTACATGGCCGAGTGCTTTGACCGCGAACACAACAAGTGCGTCCTCTCCCCCGCCTGTTCCTTGAAACAGGTGTTGGGTTCGGCGACGCGAGCGTACCTTGACGTACTCGATGGCGCGACACTGGCAAGCCTGATTCCGAACGGTCGCCAGTACGACAACAAAACCATCAGTACGGTAAAGATGCATCCGAGGCCAAAGCAGGTCAAACCATCGGAATAGGACTGCCCGTGCCGAATTATTGCCAATGGACTGCCGCGGCAATTGCGCATCAGGTGTACCGCCGGTTGCGATGCGCGAGCGCTGATCAAGGCATCGCATGTGATTGTTATGTCAAATTAATTGCATCGTGAAATGAATATTGCCATGCCCAGCAATGACCGCGCCACGCTTGTCACCGTCAGCGATTGGTTTGACTGGACCGACCAGCTATTCTCGTTCAAAACCAGTCGCCCGCCCGGTTATTGCTTCACGCCGGGTCAGTTTGCACGGCTCGGGCTCGCGGTAAATGATGGAATGGTATGGCGCGCCTACTCGATCGTGTCGGCCAGTACCGCCGACCATCTTGAATTCTATGGCATCGTCGTTCCCGGCGGATTGTTTACCACGGCGCTCAAGGTATTGCGACCGGGTGACCCAATCTGGATCGAGCAAAAGAGCGTCGGGTTCATGACGGCCGACCGTTTTGTCGACGGTGAGGCCTTATGGATGCTGGCAACGGGTACCGGTTTGGGGCCATACATTTCAATCTTGCGGGAGCGCGACGTCTGGGAAAAATTCAAGCATATCGTGCTGGTTCACGGGGTGCGCCGATCAAATGAACTCGCCTATCTGGACCAGTTCGTCGCGTTGCAAGCGCATCCGCCATGTGCCACGGATCCGGCGACGCTGCAGCTGGTCCGATCCGTGACACGGGAAGCTGCAGCACAGGGCGCAGGATTGCCAGGATTGCTCAAGGGCAGGATTACCACCTTACTGGAAAACGGCACCCTAGAAAGTGCTGCAGGCATGCGCTTGACGCCCGAAGCATCGCGTGTGATGTTGTGTGGCAATCCGGACATGATTACAGACGCCCGTCGCCTGCTGCATCAACGCGGATTTTTACCGTGCCGCCGTGTCATTCCCGGTCAATTCCTGACAGAAAATTATTGGTGACCATGGCGATCCGCTCGCAGGTCATTCTTTGATCACGCCGGAATGGACAGGCGGTGCCTATCGGTTGCATGCAAGTGGCGAACTAGCGCATTGACGGGGGGGAATTCGCCGACTCGGCTCAGCGCCGAGGTCCGACTCGGTGTCATGGGTGGCGAACAATCATCGTCTGTACCTGTTACCGCCGGCGCACGGCGACCTCAGAACCGCCGCGTCAGCGTCATCTGTTCGCCATCGCGGCGCATATCGGTGCGGTTCAGGAACGACATGCCGAGCAAGGCGTACGGCAGCCCGGTTTCATGGATCACCGCATCGATCTGGCGCAATTCGATATCGCCGACCTTGACGCTGTCGAGCTTGATGCGATACACCGCGGCGACGCCGTTGGCGGTATTGACGGTGATCCGCTGTCCATTCTTGTAGTCGATGCCAAGGCGCAGCGCGTCGCTAGCCGACAGCGCAACCATCGACGCGCCGGTGTCGACCAGCATGCGCATGGTGCCGCCATTGATCTGGCCCTGGGCAAGGAAATGGCCACGGCTATCGGCCTGCAGCGTAACACTGGCGGGACCGGTGGAAATGGTGTGATTTGCGTGCTGACCAATGACCAGGGTCTGGCGCTTGCCATTGACTTCGACGGTGGCGCTGTTGCCATCGCTGGCGACCAGGCGCGTGCCTTCGGCAATGGTGTTGCCGATCGCATAGGTCTTCGGCGCCGCATCGTCGATCACCAGCACCGCCTTGCCGGGAAACAGGCCAACTACGCCGATGTCGGCGGCGTCAGCAGTGCCGGCCAGCAGCAACAGGCAGGTCATCAGGGGGATGATGCGCATTCGATTCTTTCGGTGAGCCGGTCCGGCATCTGCCGCGTTTCCGGCTTGCGGTTAGCTGCCATCGCCGCCGGATGTCAGTCGCGGAAGTTGTTGAATTCCAGCGGCAGATCGGCAACTTCCTTGCGCAGCAGCGCCATCGCCGCCTGCAGGTCGTCACGCTTGGCGCCGGTGATGCGCACCGCTTCGCCCTGGATGCTGGCCTGCACCTTCATCTTGCTGTCCTTGATGATGCGGACGATTTTTTTCGCGGCCTCCGATTCGATGCCGTTCTTGATCTTGATGACTTGCTTGACCTTGTCGCCGCCGATTTTTTCAATCTTGCCGATGTCCAGAAAGCGCACGTCGACGCTGCGTTTGGTGAGCTTGTTGGTCAACACATCGCGCACCTGGCTGAGCTGGAAGTCGCTATCGGCGTAGGCGGTCAGATCGCGTTCTTTCTGTTCGACCCGGGCGTCGCTGCCCTTGAAATCGAAACGGGTCGAAATTTCCTTATTCGACTGTTCCAGTGCATTCTTGACTTCGACCATATTGGCTTCTGATACAACGTCGAACGATGGCATGATGTTTCCTTTACTTGTCTTGTGTTATTTCACCGCGCAGCGTCTGCTGCATTGTCCAATCGGCCATTTTAACGGACAACATACCGGGTGGCTATCCCGCTGTCCGGCGCATTTCCAACTGATTTCCATCTATAATCGGCGCGCTATGACAGTTCCACTCACAATAGAGCGCGATTTTTCGCTGCGCCGACTCAACACCTTCGGTATCGAGGCCAGCGCGGCGGCCTATCTGCGCATCACGGCGGCCGGGCAACTGGCCGACATCGCGCACGACGCCAGCCTCGACGGCTTGCCGCGGCTGGTGCTGGGTGGTGGCAGCAATATCGTGCTGACCGGCGATTTTCCCGGCCTGGTAATGCATATGATGATCGAGGGCATCGCGGTCATCGGCGCGGATGCGGATGCGGTCTATGTGCGGGCGGCGGCCGGGGAGTCCTGGGCTGGCTTCGTGCAGTGGACGCTGGCGCAGGGCTGGGGCGGGCTCGAGAATCTGTCGCTGATACCGGGTAGTGTCGGCGCTGCACCAATCCAGAACATCGGCGCCTATGGCGCGGAGCTGAAGGATTGTTTTCATGCGGTGAGCGCATTCGATCGGGAAACCGGCCGGATTTTCACGCTGGACAAGGCCGCCTGCCAGTTCGGTTACCGCGACAGCGTGTTCAAGCAGGCGCTGCGCGAGCGCGCGATCATTCTCGACGTCACCTTTGCGCTGCCGAAACGCTGGCAGCCGAATATCCGCTATGCCGACGTGGCGCACGAACTGGCGGCGCGGGCATTGCAGGCGCCCACCCCGCGCGATATCAGCGATGCGGTGATCGCGATCCGCAGCCGCAAACTGCCGGACCCGGCGCAAATCGGCAATGCCGGCAGCTTCTTCAAGAATCCCGTGATTTCGGCTGCCCGGCGCGATGCGCTACTGCTCGAGCACCCGCAACTGGTCAGCTACGCGCAACCCGATGGCAGCATCAAACTGGCGGCCGGCTGGCTGATCGATCAATGCGGCTGGAAGGGCAAACGGCTCGGCGCGGCCGGGGTCTATGAAAAGCAGGCGCTGGTGCTGGTCAATTGCGGCGGCGCGACCGGTCGCGACGTGACGCAACTCGCCGCCGCGATTGCGGCCGATGTGCAGGCCCGTTTTGGGGTGCGGCTGGAGCCGGAACCAATATTTGTTTAGGCGCGCGGTCGCCGCGGCGTGGCCGCGCCGACTACCACTGCTAAGCGGATTATTGGGGGGTATATGTAAAAATAGGCGGGTTACCGCATTTATTCCGGCGGTGTTTAAGTATACTGCTGGCAGTATAAATCGAGCGAACGATCTGGCCAGCGGCCCTGCGGGTGCCGCAATGCCGCCCGCATTCCAGCCGATTTCCGATTGATTCGATCCAGTCGTGTCGCGTCAACCGAAGTGACACACGTAATCAAGTGTCTCGACCGTCTCGATATCAAACCGCGCATTACCCGCGACCTTGAATTTCTGGCCACCCTCGTATTCGTTCCATTTTTCTTCCCCTTGCAGCCGGACGCGGCATTTACCGCCGACGATTTCCATCAGCTCCGGCGCCTCGGTGCTGAAGGTCAGTGTTGACGGAAAAATCACGCCGATGGTTTTTTTCGTACCGTCAGGGAAGATTAGGTTATGTGAAACGCACTTGCCGTCGAAATAGATATTCGATTTCTTGATCACGGACACATGGTCGAATTGGGTGCTCATTTTTACCTCTTCTTCAGTTGATGCCGCGCATTTGACAACGGTGACGCGGCGGATTTGCCTGCATTCGTTTCGTATGCTACCAGTGCGTTGCCGGCGCGAGTTTGATCCCGCGCCAAGTGTCGGTTGTACATTGCCTGATGGCAAGGACGTCAGTTGTAGAATGGGTGCAACCCATCCATTCAGTTCGATCGCCGCTGCGTTGCACCCATGCGACGGCACGCGCAGCCCAAAAAAAGGGTCCACCGGACCCTTTTTCAATCGCGATAGCCGAGCAGCCCTGCTTACTTTCCGCGCTTGGCCCGCGCATTGGCTGCGATGCGCAGCCGCAGTGCGTTGAGCTTGATGAAGCCGCCGGCATCGGCCTGGTTGTAGGCGCCACCGTCTTCGTCGAAGGTCGCGATGTTCATGTCGAACAGCGAATCGGTCTTCGAGTCGCGCGACACCACGATCACATTGCCCTTGTACAGCTTGATGCGGACCCAGCCGTTGACCGATTGTTGGGTATGGTCGATCAGCGTCTGCAGCGCGACACGTTCCGGCGCCCACCAGTAGCCGTTGTAGATCATCTCGGCGTAACGTGGCATCAGGTCATCCTTCAGATGCGCGACTTCACGGTCGAGCGTGATTGATTCGATCGCGCGGTGCGCACGCAGCATGATGGTGCCGCCCGGGGTCTCGTAGCAGCCGCGTGATTTCATGCCGACGTAGCGGTTTTCCACCAGATCGAGGCGGCCGATGCCGTGCTTGCCGCCGAGCCGGTTCAGTTCGGTCAGCACTGCGGCTGGCGACAGGCGCTTGCCGTTTAGCGCGACGATGTCGCCCTTCTCGTATTCAATATCGAGGTACTCGGCCTGATCCGGCGCCGCTTCCGGGCTGACGGTCCAGCGCCACATCGATTCTTCGGCTTCCGAACTCGGGTTTTCGAGGTGACGACCTTCGAAGCTGATGTGCAGCAGGTTGGCGTCCATCGAGTACGGCGCGCCGCCTTTCTTGTGCTTCATGTCGATCTCGATGCCGGCATCTTCCGCATACTTCAGCAGTTTCTCGCGCGACAGCAGATCCCATTCGCGCCACGGGGCGATGATCTTCACGCCCGGCATCAACGCATAGGCGCCCAGTTCGAAGCGCACCTGGTCGTTGCCCTTGCCGGTCGCGCCGTGCGAGATGGCGTCGGCGCCGGTCTCGCGTGCGATTTCGATCAGGCGCTTGGCGATCAGCGGCCGTGCGATTGAGGTGCCGAGCAGGTATTCGCCTTCGTACACGGTATTGGCGCGGAACATCGGGAACACGAAGTCGCGCACGAATTCTTCACGCACGTCGTCGATGTAGATGTTTTCCGGTTTGATGCCGAACTTTATCGCTTTCTGGCGCGCCGGTTCCAGTTCTTCACCCTGGCCGAGGTCGGCGGTGAAGGTGACGATTTCGCATTGATAGTTATCCTGCAGCCATTTGAGGATGACCGAGGTATCGAGTCCGCCGGAATAGGCCAGTACCACTTTCTTGATGTCGCTCATGTGCTTCTCTTTTCCATTAACAATCTAATCAAATAAAACCAAGGTAAATCGAACCGAATCAGGCCGGGTCGTGGCACACCGCTTCGACGTTATTGCCGTCGGGATCGAGCACGTATGCGCCGTAATAATGTTGGTGATAATGTTCCCGCAAGCCGGGTGCCCCGTTGTCGCGTCCGCCAGCGGCCAGCGCCGCCGCGTGAAACGCATCGACTGCGGCGCGGCTTTTGGCGCGCCACGCGATATGCGCCGGACCAGAAACCGGCGTCACCTGCACGAACCAGGTGTCGTATTTGCCGGCATCGCTAAAGCCGAGCATGCGCACGCCGTCATGCTCGAATTCCAGCGCGGCACCGTAGCCGAGAGGCGCCAGCACCTTCTCATAGAAGGCCTTGCAAGTGTCGATATCGGCGACGCGGAAAGTCATGTGGTCGAGCATGGTGCCTCCATTATTTTACGCAACGACAGGCTGCACCACCGCACGGCGGTGTCTCCCGCGGATTCGCAAGCTGTTATCGACGCCCGAGTACCAGGTATTCGAGCAGGGCCTTTTGCACATGCAGCCGGTTTTCTGCTTCATCCCAGACTACTGATTGCGGACCGTCGATCACGTCGGCCGCGACTTCTTCGCCGCGATGCGCCGGCAGGCAGTGCATGAACAACGCGTCCGCTGCCGCGCGCGCCATTTTCGCGCCGTCCACGATCCAGCCGTCGAAGGCCTTCAGCCGCGCCGCGTTTTCATCTTCGTAACCCATGCTGGTCCAGACGTCGGTAGTCACCAGATGCGCGCCCTGGCAGGCGTCGGATGGATGTTCGAACAAGGTGTAGTGGCTGGCGTCGACCGTCACCAGTTGCGGGTCGAGATCGTAACCCTTGGGGGTCGACACATTCAGACGGAAGCCGAAGACCGCGGCCGCCTGCAGCCACGAGTACAGCATGTTGTTGGCATCGCCGATCCAGGCCACGGTGCGACCGGCGATCGAGCCGCGCTGCTCGATATAGGTAAACACATCGGCCAGCACCTGGCACGGGTGGTGCTCGTTGGTCAGGCCATTGATCACCGGCACCCGCGAATTGGCCGCAAAACGCTCGATGATCTCCTGGCCGAAGGTGCGCACCATGATGATGTCGCACATGCGCGACATGACTTGCGCCGCATCCTCCACCGGCTCGCCGCGGCCGAGCTGGCTGTCGCGCGTGTTCAGGTAGATTGCGGCGCCGCCGAGCTGGTGCATGCCGGCTTCAAACGACAGGCGGGTACGGGTCGAATTCTTTTCAAACACCATCACCAGCGTGCGATCGATCAGCGGGTGGTGCGGCTCGTAATTTTTGAATTTGCGCTTGATCAGGCGAGTGCGCTCGATCACGTACTCGAACTCGTCCAGCGTAAAGTCGGAAAACTGCAGGAAATGTTTGATTGGCATAAAGAGAATCAGCGGCATCACGACAATGCCGCCGCGGGTCATGTTCTTGTTGTGCTAAATGTTTGATTATAAGAGATTTATTGCAGGCTGTTTCCTTCAACCGGGGATGGGCGGGCATTTCGGCAAGGCGAGACCGAAACCTTGCCTGAGCTGCCGCCCGGCAAGCACACGCTACGACTGCTGTTTGCCGACCACAAGAGTGTTCCTTACTATATTCGACGCACATCGTCGACGCACATCGCTGATTTCTCTCCAAACACCATCGCACCGATCGGCGTTCGATTGCCAGGAACGGTGCGCGCCAACATCAACCGACAGGCCCGACCTGCAGTATGTCGCAGACCCGGCGAAATCTTGTTGACGTTGTCATTTATGCAAGCTAGGATCGCCCCTGCGCCTTTACTTGCATCTTTACCAATCATGCTGAGTGCGGCGCAAGTCCGGTTAAATTGATCATAAAACCATAAAAAAGGAACGAGCATGCTTGAATCGAAAGTGACTGTATCCAGCTTGGGCAAGCTTACCAAGCTTTGCCTGACCGCTGCGATTGTTGGCCTGGCAGGTGGCGCCGCTGCCGGCGAACCCCAGCGATTTATCGTCGCCTATAAGGCCGGCGCTGACTTGAATGCCAATGCGGCAGTGATCCGCGCCCGTGGCAATGTGAAACTCAAGATTCACGGCATGAATGCGATGTCGGTTGAAATGTCGGACCAGACGCTACAGGATTTGCGCAACGACCCCAGTATCGACTATGTCGAAGCAGACGCGATCCGCAGCCTGCCTGGCGTGAATACGATGTCGGCTGCAATGGCGGACCAGGCACTGAGCCTGTCCTCGGCGGCTAGCCCGTCCTCCGGCAAGACCTATTTCCCGGGTCAACAAATTCCTTACGGGATCAAGATGGTTCAGGCGGACCAGCTGCCGAACGGCGGCGCGCGCACCGGCAATCGCATGGTCTGCATCATCGACTCCGGTTACGATCTTCAGCACGAAGACCTGAACAACAACGGCACAGTCACCGGTGAATACGACCCCGGCACCGGCTGGTGGAACGCCGACGAAAAC
Source organism: Pseudundibacterium arcticum (assembly GCF_042646465.1). Taxonomy (NCBI): domain Bacteria; kingdom Pseudomonadati; phylum Pseudomonadota; class Betaproteobacteria; order Burkholderiales; family Oxalobacteraceae; genus Pseudundibacterium; species Pseudundibacterium arcticum. The sequence continues at coordinate 264,742 of NZ_JBHRTP010000024.1, read as the reverse complement.
CATCATGGCACCCACGTGGCTGGCACCATCTCGGCCCTCAATAACAACGGCACCGGCGTGGTTGGGGTCATTTCGAGCCGCCAGCTGCACCTGCATATCGTCAAGGTTTTTGGTGCTGATGGCTGGGCTTATTCCTCGAGCCTGGTCGCCGCTGCCAACAAATGCGCCAGCGCCGGTGCCAACGTGATCAGTATGTCGCTGGGCGGCGCCGAGCCAACGTTGACCGAAGCAAATGCCTTTGCTGCACTGGCCAGCAAAGGCATTCTGTCGATCGCCGCTGCCGGCAATAGCGGGAATGCGGTGCTGTCTTACCCGGCATCCTATCCCAGCGTGATGTCGGTGGCTGCGCTTGACGAAAACAAGCAGCATGCCAGCTTCTCGCAGTACAACAACAAGGTTGAAATCGCTGCGCCGGGCGTCCACGTGCTGTCCACCGTTCCAATGGGCACCGGTAGTGAATCGACGATCAGTATTGCGGGAACGACCTACGTGGCCGGCGACATGACCGGTTCTCCGAAGGCGACCGTCACTGCGCCGCTGGCCGATTTTGGGATCGGCGATGCAGTAAATGCTGCGGTTGCCGGCAAGATTTGCCTGATCGAACGCGGCGTGATCGCTTTCGGCGCCAAGGTGGCAAACTGCCAGGCTAGCGGTGGCGTCGGCGCAATCGTCTACAACAGCCTGGGCCGTGGCAGCTTCGGCGGCACGCTCGGCGATACCGTGACCGCCATTCCGTCCGCGACCGCTTCCGCCGCCGACGGCGCTGTGATGCGGACGCAGCTAGGTCAGAGTGCCACGGTCAAGGTCAAGGCCACCAATTATGCGTATTTTGATGGCACCTCGATGGCGACGCCGCATGTATCGGCAGTTGCCGCTCTGGTGTGGAGTTACTTCCCGATGTGCTCCGCAGACCAGATTCGCACCACGCTCGACAAGAGCGCTGAAGACCTCGGCGCGCCGGGACGCGATCCTCAGTACGGTTTTGGGCTGGTTCGTGCCAAGGACGCTTACGATCGCCTGGCGACCTACGGTTGTAACAACTAATCGCTGTTGCCGTCTGGACAATCAAAAAAGGACGCTTCGGCGTCCTTTTTTGATTGTCCAGACGGCGCTGGCGATTGCGGCCTGAAGCATGACTGCGGCCAGCGCCTAATACAGTTTTTGCGACGATTCGTGCAACAGCTGTGCGTATAGCGCATGGCGCATGCGCGCGATCTGACCGCCTTCGGTCGCGGCCAGGACTGCACAGCCGGGTTCGATCAGGTGATGGCAGTTGTAATACTTGCAGTTACCCAGAAATGGTGAAAATTCACGGAACGCGCGCTCCAGCATGCCTTCCGACAAATGGTACAGGCCGAATTCCTGAAAGCCGGGTGAATCGATGATCGAGCTGTCATTACCCATCGCATACAGCCGGGTGAAGGTGGTGGTGTGCTTGCCGGTGTCGAGCGCCGCGGAAATCTCGCGGGTGGCGATTTCGGCGTCGGGTACCAGCAGATTGATCAGCGACGACTTGCCCATGCCGGACTGGCCGATCAGGATGCTCGACTGGCCGGCCAGCAAGGGCGCCAGCGTGGCGCAAGCCTGTTCCGGAAAGGCGCGCGCCGATACCTCGTGCACCGGATAGCCGAGCGATGAATACGGCAGCAGCCGCTCGCGGGTTCGGGCCAGCGCGTCGGTGACATCGGTTTTGTTCAGGATGATATGGGCACTGATGCCGGCCGCGTCGGCCGCCACCAGGGCACGCGAAATCAGATCGTCGGCAAAGCCGGGCTCGGTCGCCACCACGATGAACAATTGCGTGAGATTGGCCGCCAGCAATTTGGATTTGTATTGGTCCGAGCGATACAGCAGAGTCTTGCGTTCGGCGATCGATTCGATCACCGCCTGGTCAGCCGAGGTCAGCTTCAGATTGACGCGGTCGCCAACCGCAACATTGGTCTTCTTGCCGCGCGTCACGCATTGCAGCCGTAAGGTTTCGGTTTGCGCCAGATAATGGCGGCCGTGGGCGGCGATGATGGTGCCGGTAAGTTGGGTCATTGTTGCTTATTCAATTCGCGTATTCCATTCCCATAAGTGCGTTGATGCTGCGCAGGCCGGCCATTGTGTCAGTTGTTCAGGTATTCAGGGCAAACGATTGCTGGAAAATCGCATCCACCTTGGCGGCGCAGATGAAATCATTTTCCGAGAGGCCGCCGCGACCGGCGTTGACCGAGTGGGTATCGAACCTGACGCTGCAGCGGTTATAGGTCACCACCAATTCCGGATGGTGGTCTTCGGCGTGGATCACATAGGCGATCGCATTGATGAAAGCCAGGGTCTCGTAATAATTATTGAAGGAAAACGTCTTGCATATTTTTCCTTGTTGCAGCGCCCAGCCTTCAATCAGTTTCAGGTATTGCGCGATGTCGGCGTCGCTCAACGCCTGTTCCTGATGGGCGCATTTCTTTTCGAGCAAATCGGCAGTGGTCAGCATGATGTGGTCCTCGCTATATTAGTGCGCGCTGTCAATGCGCGTGGGCGGCCAGCAGTTTGCCGATACGCACGCTGGCCGGCGGATGCGAATCATAAAATTTGGAATGCAGCGGATCGGGCGTCAATGTCGATGCGTTATCCTCGTACATCTTGACCAGCGCCGACACCAGGTCGTGCGCATCGGTATATTTGGCGGCAAACGCATCGGCCTCGAATTCATGCTTGCGTGAAGTGATCGAGGTCAGCGGCGAGAACACGAACGTAAACACCGGCAACGCCAGCGCGAACAGGATCAGCGCCATCGCATCATTACTGCCTAGCAGCAGCGGATCGACGCCCAGGCCGGTGTAGAACCAGACCTGCGTCTTCAAATAGCCGAGCAATGCCAGAAACGCGAGCGACAGCGCAAACATCATGATGATACGCTTGACGATATGCTTCAGCTTGAAATGGCCGAGCTCGTGCGCCAGCACCGCCTCGATTTCCTGGGGCGCCAGGCGTGACAGCAGGGTGTCGAAGAACACGATGCGCTTGGCGGCGCCGAATCCCGAAAAATAGGCATTGCCATGAGCGCTGCGTTTCGAGCCGTCCATCACGTACAGGCCTTTCGACGCGAACCCGACGCGCGTCATCAAATTCTCGATCCGGGCGCGCAGGCTGTCATCGGTCAGCGGCACAAACTTGTTGAACAGCGGCGCGATCACGGTCGGGTACAGCACCAGCATCAGCAGCTGGAACCCGCTCCAGACCAGCCACGCATACAGCCACCACAGGTCGCCGGATTTTTCCATCAGCGTCAGCACCACCCAGATCAGCGGCAGCCCGATCGCGGCGCCGAGCAGCGTGCCCTTGACCAGATCGGTGAAGAACAGCCGCAATGTCATCTTGTTGAAACCGAATTTCTGTTCCAGCACGAACTGCTTGTAATAGTCGAACGGCAGATCGACCACGCCGGAAATCACGGCAAATGCGACCAGCAGCGATATCTGGTAAGCCATGCCGGGTCCGGCAAATTGAAATAGGGTGGTGGACAGCCATTGCAGCCCGCCCAGCAGGGTGAAGCCAACCAGCAATGCAGTATTGACGAGCAGCATGACCAGTCCGAGCTTGGTTTTGGCGACCGTGTAATCGGCCGCTTTCTGGTGCGCTTCGAGCGGGATTTTTTCGGCAAATTCTGCCGGCACCGCATGGCGATGCGCCAACACATGACGTATATGTCGCGCACTGAGCCAGAAGCGCAGGGCCACCGTCAGCGCCAGAAAACCGACAAACAAAAATGAAAACGTGAGAGAAAGCATGCCGTGCCTGTGAGAAAATGAGCGATTGCTAAAGCCTAGGAAAGAATTATGTCACAAGCCACAGATTTGTCCGCACCAGCGTTGGTGCCGGGCACGCCGGCCCGTCCCAATGAATTCAACCTGGTCTGGGTCGACATGGAAATGACCGGCCTCGATCCCGACAATGATCGCATCATTGAGGTGGCGGTGGTGGTGACCGACATGCACCTGAATATCCTGGCCGAGGGGCCGGTGTTCGCGATTCATCAATCGGACGACACCATGAACGGCATGGATGCGTGGAACAAGGGTACGCACGGCCGCTCCGGCCTGATCGATCGGGTCAAGGCCTCGACCGTGTCGGAGGCGGATGCCGAAGGCGCGCTGATCGACTTCCTGAAACATTTTGTGCCGAGCGGCAAATCGCCGATGTGCGGCAACACCATCTGCCAGGACCGCCGCTTCATGGTGCGCGGCATGCCGAAGCTGGAGGCATTCTTCCACTACCGTAATCTCGACGTGTCGACGCTGAAGGAACTGTGCAAGCGCTGGAAACCGGAGATTGCGACCGGCTTCAAGAAACATCAGAAACATACCGCGCTGGCCGACATCATCGAATCGGTAGAGGAACTGCGTTACTACCGCGAGCATTTCATCAAATTGTAATCAGCAAGCTGCAGCATGCTGCAGCATGCGCGCAGCGCTGCACGTTAGCAGGTGGCGTGTTGCTACAAGGACCCGGAGTCGGCTCGCGCCGGCAGGCGGGGGGCGGCACAGACTTGCGAGTCTCTGAGTCTCTGATATACTCCGTCGTTATTGTTTATTTGCCGCATATCAAATGATGGGAGTTAGTGCATACTCCCGATATCGCGTTAAGTTGTAGCCGTGCATCCTGGCGATGCGGCTGCCATGCGCAGCGACGAGCGCACCGCAACTGGCCGAATGTCGCGACGCTCGCGACCCGCTGCCAGCCCAATCGCGGTGACTGATTACACCGGTCGGGCGCGATATCCACCTTGTGCCTCAAGCGCGAAATCGCTCTTTCAATCGCATCCATTGGCTGATGCACCACAAATCTGCGCCGCGCCCGTAACATCGGCGCCATCCATTTCAGCCATACCACTGCAGGCCGACGCGATCAACGCGCGTCGGCACAACCGCGAAACAGGCGCCCATGGCGCCATATCGCGCCACCTACACAGGACTCTGCTTATGATCGAAACCCTGCTCCGGCAATATCAGCACTATAACGACCGCGACAGCGACCCGAGCGTGCTGCTGGCGGCACTGGTCGCGGCCATTCGTCCGCGCCGCAAGGGCGATGTCGCCGCCGCAACGCAGTCGCTGCACGCCTTGTGTCACCTGCTGAACAGCAACGATGACTGGCGTGCGATGATGCGCAGCGCGATCGTGAGCTTGCTGCTCGGGCGCAAGCATCTGTCGCTATATGTGGACGCGGGGATTTTGCCAAACACCGGATTCTTCTCCGAGTCGGCGCGTCGTGTCAGCCATAAACTGCTGCCCGATGCGATCGATCCGGCCTATTTGCGCGATGTGATGCGCCTGATCTTTACCGAGCCCGATGACGCGCGCTGGGTCAGCGGTGTCGCTGGCGAGGTCTGGCTGGAACTGTTTGCCGCCTTGCGTTTTGGGCAGGATGACGAGTTCGGCCTGCGCATGCTGCCGTACGTCATCGGACAATTGCTCGAAGCGATCCAGGTGCTGTCGTATCGCATTTCCGCGATGGGACTGGAGTCGGAGCTGATCCATGTCGATCCGCAACTGGAAAATGTCGATTCGGCATTTCTGGCGCAAAACGTCGCGACGCTCAGTTATGCCGGCGCCTATGCGGCGTGGTGGCAGGACGCGCAGCAATCGTGGCCCAGCAGCACCCATCTGCTGGTACAACTCGGACAGTGCCGCGATGTCATCAACCGCACCCGCGACCACGCATCGGAAACCGGCACCAGCGTCCACCTGACCTTTACGCTGGAGCGCTTGCGCCAGCATTTGAGCCGGACTGAAAGCCTGTTGGCGGTGCTGACCGCGCTTGGGCAAAGCCGCACGCTGGAGGCAGTCGGCCAACCGCTGGTTGCGTTGTTCAAGTATCTCGTGATGTCGGAATGCCGGCGCAACAATCTGGCCCACTACTGGCGCCAGAACATGTCGGTGCTGGCGATCCGCGTCACCGAGAACGCCAAGCGCACCGGCGAACACTATATTACCGACAACCGGCGCGAGTATTTTGCGCTGCTGCGCTCGGCGCTGGGTGCCGGTTTCATCATCGCCTTCATGGCCGCCAGCAAAATCCTGATGGGTCGTTTGCATCTGGCGCCGCTCAGCCAGGCGCTGTTGTACTGCCTCAATTACGCGCTCGGGTTTGTGCTGATCCATATGCTGCATTTCACGGTCGCGACCAAACAGCCGGCGATGACCGCCAATGCCATCGCCGCCAGCATCGAGGACAGCGGCGACGACAAGCGCAGCCTGGCCGATCTGACGACGCTGATTGCGCGCACCACGCGCAGCCAGTTTGCTGCAATCTTCGGCAACATCCTGCTGACCGTGCCGGTGGCGATCCTGATCGCGATGGCATGGCACGCGGTGAGTGGCGCCCATTTCGTCGATGCCGGCAAGGCCACCAGCATGCTGCAGGAGATCGACCCGTTGAGTAGCGGCGCATTTTTCTACGCGGCGAATGCGGGATTCTGTCTGTTCCTGTCCGGCCTGATCGCCGGCTATTACGACAACCTGTCGACCTACAACAAGATTCCGCAACGGCTATTGCAGCTGCAATGGCCGCGACGCTGGTTTGGCGAGGCGCGCATGCAGCGCTTTGCCGGCTATGTCGAGCGCAATCTGGGCGCGCTGGCGGGGAATTTCTTTTTCGGCTTCCTGCTGGGCGGCATGTGGGCGATCGGCGTGCTGTTCGGTTTGCCGATCGACATCCGCCACATTACTTTTTCCGCCACCAATGTTGGCTTTGCGCTGGTGGCCTTCGATTTTCATCCGGACACGCGGATGCTGGTGATGGGCGTGATGGGTGTGGCCGTGATCGGACTCACCAATCTGGCGGTCAGCTTCGCGCTGGCGCTGATGGTGGCGCTGCGCGCGCGCAGCGTCAGTTTTGCACAGGAACGGCAACTGGCTAGCAGCCTGTGGCACCGATTGCTGCGCCGACCCCGCGAATTTTTCCTGCCGCCGAAGAATTAAGGTGGAGTATTGCTATTTTTGCCGTATTTTAAATGCGGGATAGCTGCATATTGACGGGAGTATTGTATTGAGTATGCCATCCCGTGCGATAGGGTGCAGGCGCAACGGCCGGCGGATTGGTCGCCCATCCGCCGCATGCCGTCGATGCAGCGCCGTTGGGACGTTTATGCCGTCGGTTCGGCGCCGCAGCACTTCTTAAACTTCTTGCCACTGCCGCAAGGACACAGGTCGTTGCGCCCGACCTTCGGCGCCTCGCGCTTGACGGTGTCGATACCGGAGCTGCGCAGCGGTAGCCAGAACTTGTAGATGTCCTGGATATTTGCTTCAATCTCGATCGCCAGCTTGTGCGCCTTGACCGGGTCATCGACCAGCGGTAATTCGTCCTCTTCGATCTCGTCGGCGCCGAGCAGGTAGATCGGTCGCATCAGTGGTGCCAGGTTCGATTCCCAGATCGGCTCCCACGCCTCGGCGCGCAGGTTGATGCCTTCCCAGAAGCCCCAGGCCCAGGCCTCGCCGTCGATCAGCGATTTGCCTTCGTGCTCGTGCTCGCAAAATAGCGGCTCGAACTCCTTCGGCGCGACTTCCAGCGTGATCGCGATCTCATTCATGAAGCGCACGATCAGATTGACCATGCGCTCGGCTTCCTTGTCGTTCTTGAAGGTCGGCAGCTGTTGCTCGCTGCCCCACACCTGCGGCAGCCATTCGCTCATCGGGATCATCACCGGCCCGATCGCGATCGCGCTCAGGTAGCCATGCAGCGAATCCATCGTCATCGCATCGTCCGGACAGCGGTCGGACAGCAGGAACTGGTCTAGTTCGTTAAATTCTTTATCGGAGAGTGGCTGGTCGAGTTGCATGGTGTGCTCGGAAAGGTGGCGGAATCAGGGCGACAGTGTAACGCGTTGCGGTTGGATCGCGGCGCTGGGGCGATGGTTCGCGCCAATCGACAATGCCGCGTCGCGATGGCTGCACCGATAACCGGACCGGCGGTTCAATTGCTACGTACAATGGTGGTATGCCTATTTCAACCCCACTATCCTTCATCGATTTGTCGCCCGATTGCGTGCTTGATGCGCTCGACAGCATCGGCGTGCGCGGCGATGGCCGCTTGCTGGCGCTCAACAGTTACGAAAACCGGGTCTACCAGGTCGGGCTGGAAGAGGGCCCGCCAGTCGTGGCAAAGTTCTATCGGCCGGCGCGCTGGAGCGATGCCGCCATTCTGGAAGAGCACGCGTTCGTGCACGCACTGGTGGAGCGCGAGATCCCGGTGGTGCCGGCGCTGGCGGTCGATGGCGACCGGACGCTGCATCAGTTCAATGGCTTTCGCTTCGCGGTGTTCGCCAAGCACGGCGGCCGGGCGCCGGAACTGGAAGACCGCGCGACGCTGGAATGGATCGGGCGCTTCATCGGACGCATACACGCGGTCGGCGCGTTGCAATCGTATCAACACCGGCCGACGCTCGATATCGCCAGCTTCGGCGAAGAGCCGCGCGATTTCCTGTTATCGCACGACTTCATCCCGCCGGCGCTGATGGCGACTTACCGCAGCGTGGTCGAGCAGGCGCTTGAAGGTGTGCGGCGCTGTTACCAGCGCGCCGGCGAAGTGGCGATGCTGCGCCTGCACGGTGACTGCCATGGCGGCAATGTGTTGTGGAACGAAGTCGACCCCAAGCGCGCCGGTGGCGGTCCGCACTTCGTCGATTTCGATGACAGCCGCATGGGGCCGGCGGTGCAGGATCTCTGGATGCTGCTGTCGGGCGAACGGGCCGACATGCAGCGCCAGCTGGGCGATGTGCTGGCCGGCTACGAGGATTTTTGCGATTTCGATCCGCGCCAATTGCACCTGGTCGAAGCCTTGCGCACGCTGCGCCTGATCCATTACGCGGCATGGCTGGCGCGGCGCTGGGACGACCCGGCGTTTCCGCTGGCTTTTCCGTGGTTTAACACGGAGCGCTACTGGCAGGACCGGATTCTCGAACTGCGCGAGCAGATCGCATTGATGGATGAGCCGCCGCTATGGACGGCCTGAATCGCGCAAGTGATCAGTATGTGCAACTTCACCTTAATTAAATTGCGCAAATAGATTGTGATGACGGGAGTATGTTGATATTTCGTGGTCTCGGATGAAGCAGAGTTCAGCTGGAACCTCAGCTGGAATCGATCGAACCATGGTAATAAATCAATCAGCGCGCAAAACTTTCTTCTATACTATTGTTTTTGGATTTCGCCAGGGGCCACCATGAAAACCGTCTCGCAGATTCTGCAGTCCAAACCTAACCAGCAGGTCTACCGCATCGCTCCCACGGCACCGGTACTGGAGGCGGTGAAGTTGATGGCCCAGCATGGCATTGGCGCCGTGCTGGTGATGGACGGCGAGCAGATCGTCGGCATCATGAGCGAACGTGACTACGCCCGCAAAGTCGTGCTGCTGGGTCGATCCTCCAGTGATACGCCGGTGCGCGACATCATGAGCGCCAATGTGATGTACGTGCGGCCGGATCAAACCAATGAAGACTGCATGGTCCTGATCACCGAGAACCGCCTGCGCCATCTGCCGGTACTCGATCAGGGCAAGCTGGTCGGCATGATCTCGATCGGCGATCTGGTCAAGGACATCATCTCCGAGCAGCAATTCGTGATCCAGCAGTTGCAGCACTACATCAGCGGCGAGCGCTGACAGCTGAGCGCATCAACAAGTACCGCCTTGGCGTTGAACTGCTTACGATTCCTGCGGCCGGCCGCAGTACCCTGAAACAAAGGTGTGCCGGTCGCCATTCGCCTCATAAGCGCTGAATGCTGATCGATACCCGATCGGTCGATGTATTGCTGACCTGATGCAGATCGCCGATGCTCGGCGACACCGCGCTCACGTCACCGGCGTTTAGCTTGACCGGCTCGCCATCGCGTCGCGGCAAACCGTCTGGCGCAATCACGTAGCGCTGCGATATTTCGCCCCGCGCAACATCCCGATCAATCCCCATACGGTTGTGGATCGGCGTGCACTGCGCCGGCCCCCAGACGAAACTGACCACCGAAAAACGCTGCCGCGGATCCAGATGCAGCAGGTATTGCCGGACTGCTGCAGGTCCGGCTGCGCGCACGATGCCGGCAACCAGTCGTCCCTGGCCACCAGCCGCCGCAGCAGTTCGCCGCCATCGTGAATGATCGCCGCTTCAGCGGGCGCGCTGCCCAGCAAGTCGCTGAAGGACGCGATAAAGCGCTGCAGAGGGGAGGCATGGTCTTGCGACAGGGCGCGCCTTGTCAAGCGTGCATGGTTGGAAAAATCCCCACTGCCCGGTATTTGGGCAATGCTAATTAAGTATTTAAAATCAATGACTTAACGTAATGTTCCGTGGTTGCGCACAAACTTGTCCACAGAAGGTGTGCGTAAGTTTCCACAGTACCGTCGAGTTGTCTTTTTCTCGAGGATAAGACCGGCAATAATATGTACTAAGTCAAATTCGATTCTATATAGAGTGTCAGATTAGGTAAAAACTCCTCGCAGCGAAGGGCGGTAATCGGCCATGAACGGTCATTCGATCCCATGCGTGGGCATCTGTCCTCATCCAGTCGATGCCGCATTTTCTGCCATTAGTAGCTCAAGTTCTCGACGATCGGAAATATTGATAGAATGCAAAATAACCTTGTTGTGTTGCTATTCACCGAAATTTAATGCTGTGTGAATGCCCAGCTACTGGTCCGCAAAGCTAGATTAGGAGCCATTCTTGGCTATTTCATGTTTCGGAGTTCGGGCGCAGCCGACGTAGATACAGCAAAGGTGCGCCCGATAACAAAGTTAGCACTCATACCATGGACATACCACCGCTTATTGAAATAGGATCCGATCCTGTCTGGCTCTTTGCCCTTTTTGGCGTGTTCCTGCTTTTCTTTCACGCCTGGCTTGTCTACTGGAAGCCAATTGGTGACATTGGGTGGAAGCGTGTTGATTACCTTTGGCTTAGTGTTGCTGTTATCGGCCTCGTGGGTCAATCTACTCAGGTAAGGCAGCACTGGTACGCATCTGCGTATGACATTTCGCACTACAGAGTAGAAGGTGCTTTGATGGCATTGAAACGGCGAGCCGATTTTTCCATTGGCCCCGCCATATGTCGGACCTTCGTTAGAACAGAATATTCACCGACGAATTTCGATCAAGTTCAGGCCGAGTACAACTATGCTTGTGCTGAGTTCACCAGACTCACCAAGGAAGTCCGATCTGTCGAAGGAAACCGCGACGTTGGTTTTCTCGATCTGTTGGACACCTCACTTACACGGAACAAACTCACGGATTCAATACTCATCGAAACTTTAGCCAATCTAGAAACGGCTCACCGTGGGTTTATCGATGCGTTGAAGGAGAGATCAAATTCAAAATACAAGACACAGACTACTGCGAACGAGTTTGTGCTGATCGTCCTTTCTCCGTTCCTTCTCATGTTTGCTCTTGCTCTCAGAATTGCAAAGGTCACTGGTGAAATTCGCCTCAAGCGCTAACCCTACATATATGGACTCCCCCAAAGTACAAGAAACCGCGCTATCCGGTTAATTTCACCTTAGCCCCCAAAGGAGCACTCGTCCCTATGCCACCAACCCATCCCTTCTATGTTGACTGGACGTTTTGGGCAGTTATCGTCGCCTTACTAGCAGTCCTCCTTTCGCAGCTTCCGCCCGTGCATATCTTGCTGCGGCCGAAGCGACTGGAAGTTGAAGTTCATAGCCGCCTGCAGGTAACTCACCAAGTCGGCAATCCGAACGTGGGACTCTATGTCAACATCGCAAACACTGGTGGCCGTGAGCTTCGTGTCCGCAGGGTTCAAGTCGACGTGTCGCGCGACGGAAAGTACCTCGGCGCATTGCCCGCCCAGAACTACTTCGAAACCCCTTCTTCCCAGTCATCGGTGCTGTTCGTGCCGTTCTCGCTCAAGCCCGGTGAGCATTGGGGGCACGCCGTGAACTTCTTGAGCTTCTTCGATCGTCAAACCGAAAAACTCTATCGACAGAACCAGTCGGCGTTGGACGCCGACATTCGCCGCAAACTAGATGCGCGACCGAAGGGCGATGAGCAAATTGTTGTTGCAGAGCAGTCGTTGGTGGCGCCATTCACCGCCCTGTTCGATCGGCTCTTCATCTGGGAACCTGGCGAGTACGTCTTCGCTCTTTCGGTTAATGCCGATCCTGGCTCTGCTTCATACACAAAGAAGTACAGGTTCACGCTATACGAATCCGACACACTTGCGTTGAGAAAGAACGCAGAGGACTACCAATACGGCGGGGGTATCTCCTACAACGTACCGCGTCACGTCGGTGTATTCGTTCCGTTGGCAGAGCATGTGGGATAACCCTTCCATCGAACGGACACACAACGGAGGGGCACGGCGCGCGCCGTCTGGCGCCGTGCCGCCGTTGTGTGCCGTTGATGTCAAACGTTATGCGTCACCATGAGCATGACTTGCCTCGTACAGTACGCAGCGGCTGCAAAGGACACTGTCATCATGTTGGCAGCGGTGGTCGGCGCATATGTTGCGTTGCGCGGTCTCTCAACTTGGAATCGACAGCTCAAAGGCGGAGTTGAGTACGACCTCACACGCCGAATCTTGAAATGTACTTTTCGTTTGCGTGAGGCAATCAAAGGAGTTCGAAATCCAGTGATTTGGGGCAACGAAATGCCGTCACCACGTGAGAACGACGCGCAACGATTGACAAAGGAACAATTGCGACACTACGGTACAGCCAATGCGTACCAGAAGCGATGGGACAAAGTTACAGACGTTCGGTCTGACCTGCAAACAGAACTGCTGGAAGCCGAAGTCATATGGGGCCGAATTATTCATGAGAAGTTCGATCCGCTGTTTAAGCTACAAAATGAACTTTTTTCGTCCGTTCATGCGTACGTGGCTGCGTGCAACCCCGATGAATCAGAGCAGGCGCGAGCCGCCTACCAAGAAATAATGCAGAAACGCAGGGACATTCTGTATGACTTATCGTCAGAAGTTCAGGATGAATTTTCTCAAGATATATCTCGCGCAATCGAAACAATTGAATTATTTCTACAGCCGCATCTTCGAAAGTGAGGCGTAGCCCCTCAATCCAGCGCGCTGCCTTCGGCAGCCGCTGATTCGAATGTTAGGCACAGTGGAAAGGAAGGCTACATTCAGTACTTCGGCGGAGACCTTTGTGCGAGCGCAGTTCCGCGAACGCTTCATACACGAGGTCACAAAGTATCCAGGCAGGTCAATGGCGCGTGTATGCCACGACATCGATGCGGTGTTTGAGAGCCGCTATCGCAACGGTATGTGTGGATACGAAGAGAGTGATGTGTGCTCTTTACGAAGAGAGTGATGTGTGCTCTTATTTACGGTCATGTGCAATTAGAGAATCCAAACTTGGGGCGAGGCGATGGAGGTCGTACAAGGAGACAGAGGTGGCATCCTCATCATCATCGACGGGTCGGGTAAGCGCTTCTTTGCTCAATCAGTAGGATTTCCGCCGCCCGACCAGTTTGCGTGCAACGAGTAACCCCTCCACCGAGCCGACAGACTCAAGCTATGCTTGAGTCTGTCGCTCATGTCGAACGTTGGGCGTCCGCTTTCGATAAATCTGTACTTCCGCTTTGGGTAAGATCATTCTCAGCCATTCAAATCAGACATGAATTGTCAGGCTAGGTCTGAGTTAATACAAATAATAAAAAATATTTTTAAGCCAATGATAAAAGATGCTCCGCACGCGCACAAAAATTGCACGGAGAATTTTCAGACATAAAAAAAGACCCAGATTAGAATCTGGGTCTTTTTTTATTGTACTGCTGGTATTCGTGGTAGGCCGTGCGGGATTCGAACCTGCGACCAACGGATTAAAAGTCCGCTGCTCTACCAGCTGAGCTAACGACCCGAAAGAACAAGATTATAGGCAACTCCGTGCCGGCTGTCAAACGTAAAACTGTTTTTGGGCAAACATTTGCTTACTGCACCAATCCATCACCGCGTGTGACGACAACCAAACGACAACCGCACGCGAATGGCATCATCGGGCGGTGGAGAGCCTTTCCTTCGCGGTCTGCGCCGCCGGCGTGTCGGGGTATTTCGCGACTAGCGATTCCAGCGTTCTCTTTGCCGCTGACTTGTCTTTCAGTTCGGTATAAGAGCTGGCGATGTTCAGCAATGCGTCCGACGCTTTGGGACTGTCAGGGTAATTCTTGACCACTGCCTGCTGCGCGTTGATGGCATTCTTGTAATCACGCTGCGCATAGTAGGAATTGCCGAGCCAGTATTGCGCCGAAGCCGCATAGCCTGACTGCGGATAGCGGCGCAGGAAGTCGTAAAACGCGGCGCCCGCACCCTTGTAGTCGCCTGCCTTGAAGGTGGCTAACGCCGTGTCATAGGATTTTTGTTCCGACGGTTCGATGTTGGCTTCCTTGCCGTCGACGTTCATTTTCTGCGGTTCCAGCTTGCGCAGTCGGCCGTCGAGATCGACGTAGAAGTCTTTTTGGCGGCGCTGCTCGTTAGCCAGTTCATTGGCCAGCACTTCGAGCTGACCGCGCAGCTTGGCGACTTCCTGTCGCAGTTGCTCATTCTGGTTCGCCAGTTCGAGCGTACTGCTGGCGTTGGCCTTGCTATCGAGGCGGGTATTCACTTCGCGCTGCAAGGTGTCCATGCGGGTGCGCACGTCGAGGATCGCGCGGCGCGCTTCATTGTCATCGAACAGGGCGGCACTGGCCGTCAGCGGCGCAAAAGAAACTGCGGCCAACACGGCCGCAGCGACAGTTGATTTTGAAAAAATCATCATACTTGTCTTTGGTTGATTGAATGCTGATTGTTAAATGCTTACTGATAAGCGATGTCGGAACGGCGGTTTTCGGCAAAGGCTGCCTCATCGCTGCCCAGTGCTTTTGGCTTTTCCTTGCCGAACGAGACAGCTTCGATTTGCGCTTCCGACACGCCCAGCAGTGCCATCGATTTACGCACCGCTTCTGCGCGTTTCTGGCCTAGTGCCAGATTGTATTCACGGCCGCCGCGCTCGTCGGTATTGCCCTGGACAACGACCTTGCGATCCTTGTGTGCAACCAGGTATTTGGCATGTGCTTCGACCACGCCCTTGAATTCATCCTTGACGATGTAGCTGTCGTAGTCGAAGTAGACGCTGCGCTTGGCGAGCACGCCTTGCGGATCGTTCAGCGGATCGGTCGAGCCGGTGTCGACGGTGGAGACCGTGCGGGTGTCCGGCGTCGTGGTGGTGGCAGGGGCGCGATCTTCCACTTTGACATTGTCATTGAGTTTGACCGGCGAGCTGCATGCTGCCAGCAATACTGCGCTGGATACGATCATGGCGAGTGTTTGAAGTTTACGCATCTAATTTCCTTTGTTTGTTGTTGAATAAAAATCTGAATCACTGAACTGGAATACTGTGATCGGCGACGCGCTGTCACTGGCTAGTCACTGGCTATTTACCGAATTATTTCATGAACGGACCCCAGGTCGGTTCACGGATATCGCCGGCCTGGGTGGTCAGGCGGTATTTGACGCGACCATCGATCGAGACCACGGCGAGCGCGCCGCGGCGTCCGGATTCGGTAGCATACATGATGTATTTCCCATTGGCAGAAAAGCTCGGCGATTCATCCTTGGCGGTGTCGGAAAGCCGTTGTTCCTGGCCGCTCGCCAGATCGAGTACAAACAGCTGGAAACGGCCTTCGCGGCGCGAGATGAAGGCCAGCGATTTGCCGTCCGGCGCCACGCGCGGGCTGATGTTGTAGCTGCCGTTGAAGGTGACGCGCTGGGCATCGCCGCCGTTCGCGCTCATCTTGTAGATCTGCGGGCCGCCGCTGCGGTCGCTGGTGAAGTAGATCGACTGGCCATCGGCGGAGAATTGCGGTTCGGTATCGATGCCGGCAGTATGGGTCAGGCGGCGCAGGCCGCTGCCGTCGGCATTGATCACATACGACTGGGTCAGGCCGTCGCGCGACAACGCCACCGCGAGCTTGCTGCCGTCCGGCGACCATGACGGCGCCGAATTGCTACCCTTGTAATTGGCGACCACAATGCGCTGCCGGGTGACCAGGTCCTGCACGTAGACCACGGGTTTTTTTGCCTCAAACGACACATAGGCGACCTTGGTGCCATCGGGCGACCAGGCAGGGGAGATGATCGGCTCGTTCGAGCGCAGGGCGACCTGCGTGCCTTCGCCATCGGCATCGGCGACTTCCAGCCGGTATTCCTTGCCCGCTTTGGTGACGTAGGCAATGCGCGTCGAGAAGGCGCCGCGGTTGCCGACCAGTTTTTCATAAATGTCGTCGGCAATCCGGTGTGCGGTGACGCGCGTCGACTGCGGTTGAGCAGCCAGCGCCAGGGCTGATAGTTGCGCGGTTTTTACCGTATCGAGCAGTTTGTAACGGACGTCGAAACGGCCGTCTGCCAGCTTCTGCACGCTGCCGACCACCAGCGCGTCGGCGCCGCGCGCCTTCCATTCACCGTAATTGATCGCGGTCGTCTCCGACATCACATTGCCGGTGTCGATGATCTTGAAATAGCCGCTCCGCGCCAGGTCGGCCTTGATGATGGCGGTAACTTGCTGCGGCGCGATCGCTTCGTCGGCAAAACCGGCGATCGCAATCGGGATCTGGTTGGCGCCGACGCCGGAAGTCTCGATCCGGATCTGGGCTTGCGCCAATGCGGCAGTCGTCAATCCGATCAGCGCCAGGCCGCGCAGGAAATGTTTGTTGGTCATGACTATTGATCTTTCAGCTGATGGACCCCGTGGAAACCGCGCGGTACGGAACCCGATTTATCCTTGGGATATGGTTGCGATTTTTCAATGGCGCGCCGCACCGCCTCGTCGAAACCGGGTATGCCGGACGGTTTGGTCTTGCGGATGCCGCCGACCGAGCCGTCGGGCAGCAAGTCCACCTCATACTCTACGGCGGGATTGCCGGTCAAGTCTTCGGCGGCGTTGAAGTTGATATTGGACTTGATCTTGGCACTCACCCGCTGCGCATAACTGGGGTCGCCACGCGGCCCCTGCGATTGCGCGGCGGTACCGGTGCTGGTGGCGGCGCCGGTGCCGCCAGCTTGCGCCAGGATGCGATTCATATCTTCATCGTGCCGTTTCTTGTCGGCAGCCGCCTCCGCTGCAGCCCGCTTTTTCTTGGCATCTTCATCCGCTTTCTTGGCGGCTTCGAGCTTTTTCTTGTCCTGCGCTTCTTGAGCCACCTTCTGATCTGCCTGCTGCTTCGCTTCGGCCTTGATCTTGTCCTTGCGATCCTGTTCGGCTTGCAATTCGCGTTGTTTTTGCTGCTCAGCCTGTTGCTGTTCGCGCTCGCGTTCCTTGCGTTGCTGCTCCTTGCGCTTTTTCTCCTGTTCCAGCGCGATGTCCGGCTTCGGCACTGGCGGCTCGACGACTTGCGGCTTCGGGATTTCCTTGACCACCGGCGGTGGCTCCACTACCGGCGCTGGTTTGGTCACTATTTCGGGTTCCGGTTGCGGGCGTGGCGCTGCTTCGCGGACGTCCGGGCTCCAGACTTCAGCCTCGATCGCGACCGGGGTCTCGTTTTGCCAGCGAATGCCGATCCACAGAAACGCGAACAGCGCCGCGTGCATTGCCGCGGCCAGTGCCAGCGCGCGCCAGCGGCCCGGTTCTTCCGGTACAAAATAAGGATACGGGACAGTCTTCATTGCGCAATTGCTCGGTCAGCGGCGATCACTTGGTGGCTAGCCCGACGCGATTGATACCCAATTTTTTGGCCTCCGAGATGACCTGGATCACCTCATCGTATTTGATGTCGCGATCGGCCGAGATCATCACCGGTAGCTCGTCATCGGCCTCGTGCAGCGCGCGCAGTTTTTGCATCAGCAGTGCACGGCCGGCGGCGCTTTCTGGTTTGCCAGAGCGGCCTTTTTTCCCCGTAATGCCGATGGTGGCGGTGGTATTGGGTTTTAGCGTGATCTCGATATATTCGGTCGGCGGCAGTGCCGTCTTGGCGGCGGTCGGCAGGTTGATCACGCCCGGATTGGTGATCGGCGCCGCCACCATGAAGATGATCAGCAGCACCAGCATCACGTCGATATAGGGCACGACGTTGATTTCGGACTTGAACTTGCGGGTTCGTCCGCTGCGCATCGAACCTGAATTGAAGGAGCCCATCGCTGTACCTTACCGCGCCTGCCGATGCAGGATGTTGGAGAATTCTTCGACGAAGCTTTCGAAGCGGATCGACAGCCGGTCGATATCGTGCGTAAAACGATTGTAGGCGACCACCGCAGGGATCGCGGCGAACAGACCGATCGCGGTTGCCACCAGCGCTTCGGCGATGCCTGGTGCCACTGCGGCCAGCGTCGCCTGCTGCACATTGGACAGGCCGCGGAAGGCATTCATGATGCCCCAGACGGTGCCAAACAGGCCGACATACGGCGACACCGAGCCGACCGACGCCAGAAATGCCAGATGCGCGTCGAGTCGATCCATCTCGCGCTGGTAGGCGGCCCGCATCGCTCGCCGCGCGCCGTCCAGCATCGCGCCTTGGTCGGCCGCATCCTTGTTGGGGTACGTCGCCTTGACCTTGATGAATTCAGCCATGCCCGATTCGAAAATACGTTCCAGCGCGCCGTTCTTATGGCGGTTGCTGGTGGCGTTCTGATACAGCGCATGCAGATTGCCGCCGGACCAAAAGGTACGCTCGAATTCTTCAGTCTGGATGCGCGCCGACTTGATCGTGAACATCTTGCGGAAGATGTAGGTCCAGCTGGTGAGCGACACGCCGAGCAGCAGGGCCAGGATCAGTTGCACGATCACCGATGCATTGGTGATGAGGGATAGGAAGGAAAGGTCTTGGGTGACGGTCATCGGTCTGTGGTGTGGTGGCTGCGGGTCTATTGTAAGCGGTCAATTGTAACCGCGGGATCCGGGTGGCTGGTGATGCCAGGTGTTGGGCATCGTCGGAAAGGCACGCTGCAGGCCGCTGCAGACGACATTGGGTGCTTCGGTAGCATAACTATGTTTTTCTGAGCACGTATCAATTCTCAATTTTTGTTACAACTTCAGCCGGAATCGGGCTGGGGCGAAAGCTGTTGACATCGACGCAACCGACCTTGATGCGGCCCGAACTGAGCAGTTGTTCGCCGCGCCACGCCTGCTGCATGAACTGGACCGAGGCGCGGCCTAGCTTTTCGACCACCACGGTGACGGTGAGCAAATCGTCGAGCCGGGCCGGCGCATGGTAGTCCACCGCGGTACTTTTGACGATGAACATCACGCCGTGGGTTTCGGATAAGGCTTGCTGTCCGACGCCGGCAGCGCGCAGCCACTCGGTGCGGGCGCGCTCGAAGAATTTGAGGTAATTGGCGTAAAACACCACACCGCCGGTGTCGGTATCTTCGTAATAGACGCGGATATTCCAGGTGAAGTCAGGGGACATTGCAGTGGGTTAAATTGAGCGGGTGGGTGGTGCGGTGAACATCGGCGTCCGCGCATGGAAGGGTATTCTTTATGTTGTCAATGAAGGCGATCATCGGTTGCCCCCTTGCAATGCGAGCCGAAATTGTAGCCCAAAGCGCCAGCCTGCTTCCGATGCCAGTAATGCACGGGAGAAACAGGCATCATCTGCCGCGCTGCATATGCAAAATTTTAGGGAGTATATGGCCAAAGTGCATCATTACAGCACGGATTCATTGCGCTTTAAAAAATACAAGGAGTAGTATATTTATGAATCGCGAACGGACCTGCAACGTCAAAAAGAGGTCGAATGGCAGTGCGGCAGCACAGTCTTGCCCAAATCCGGCCATTCCCTTACAATCTGCGCTCTATTTCGTCTCACGTGACTGGCGAAAAAGTCGGGGTCGGTGATCAGCACCAACCAGCATCCCGGCGACAAGATGGAGATCCATCGGGGAACGTGAGATTTCTTCAGCCGTTCGCCTGGGCAGCCACAAATGGAAGCGCACGACTGAGGCTGCCTGTCTTCTCTTATTTGGCCCTCATTCGATTCTGGCAAACGCTTGCTCACCTAGCTGTCATGCAGTGCAACGCATTTGTCTCGCATTTGTCTCATTATCGTTTGGAGTTATTCATGTTCGCAAAAAACCATACCCTCGCCAATGTCGACCCCGATTTGTGGGCCGTGATCCAACAGGAAAACGTTCGCCAGCAAGAGCATATCGAGCTGATCGCGTCCGAGAACTACACCTCGCCGGCCGTGATGGAAGCGCAAGGCTCGCAACTGACTAACAAATACGCGGAAGGCTATCCCGGCAAGCGCTACTACGGCGGCTGCGAATACGTCGACGTCGTCGAGCAACTGGCGATCGACCGCCTCAAGCAATTGTTCGGCGCCGAAGCCGCCAACGTGCAGCCGAACTCCGGCTCGCAAGCGAACCAGGGCGTGTTCTTCGCGATGCTCAAACCGGGCGACAGCATCATGGGCATGTCGCTGGCCGAAGGCGGCCACCTGACCCACGGCATGCCGCTCAATATGTCCGGCAAATGGTTCAACGTGGTTTCCTATGGCCTGAACGACAAGGAAGAGATCGACTACGACGCGATGGAACGGCTGGCGCGCGAGAAGAAGCCGAAGCTGATCATCGCCGGCGCCTCCGCCTACGCGCTGCGCATCGACTTCGAACGTTTCGCCAAAGTGGCGAAAGAGATTGGAGCCTACTTCATGGTCGACATGGCGCACTACGCCGGTCTGATCGCCGCTGGCGTCTATCCGAACCCGGTGCCGCACGCCGACTTCGTCACCTCGACCACGCACAAATCGTTGCGCGGCCCGCGTGGCGGCATCATCCTGATGAAGGCCGAGCATGAAAAAGCCATCAACTCGGCGATTTTCCCCGGCATCCAAGGCGGCCCGCTGATGCACGTGATCGCCGGCAAGGCAGTCGCGTTCAAGGAAGCCTTGACCCCGGAATTCAAGGAATACCAGCAGCAAGTCGTGAAAAACGCCGACGCGCTGGCCAAGGCACTGATCGCGCGCGGTCTCCGCATCATCTCCGGCCGCACCGAATCGCACGTGATGCTGGTCGACCTGCGTGCCAAGAACATCACCGGCAAGGCGGCCGAAGCGATCCTCGGCTCGGCCCACATCACCTGCAACAAGAACTCGATCCCGAACGATCCTGAAAAGCCATTCGTCACCAGTGGCATCCGTCTCGGCAGCCCGGCCATGACCACCCGCGGCTTCAAGGAAGCGGAAGCGACCAAGGTCGGCAACCTGATCGCTGACGTGCTCGACAACCCGCACGACGAGGCCACCATCGAGCGCGTGAAGGCCGAAGTCAAGAAAATGACCGACGCGTTCCCGGTCTATGCCTGAATCGGTAGGTAAGTAGTTCGGTCTGAAGTACAGCCCAGCCAAGGGCCGGCGCCTTGCCAGGCGCCGGCCCTTGGCTGACCACCTTGCAAGCACCACTACGCATTACCCATCGCGATGAAATGTCCGTTCTGCCAGCACGAAGACACCCAGGTTCTCGACACCCGCGTCTCGGAAGAGGGCGACAGCATCCGTCGCCGTCGCCGCTGCGTCAGCTGCGACAAGCGCTTTACCACCTTTGAGCGGATCGAACTGGCGATGCCCGTCATCGTCAAGAAAAACGGCAGCCGCACCGAGTTCGATCAAACCAAACTGCGCGCCAGCCTGATGCTGGCACTGCGCAAGCGCCCGGTATCAGCCGCTGCGCTCGACACCGCCATCCACCACATCGAAGACAAGCTGCGCTCCAGCGGCGAACGCGAAGTCAATTCCGGCGTCATCGGCGAACTGGTGATGCGCGAGCTGAAACGACTCGACAAGATCGCCTATATCCGCTTTGCCTCTGTATACAAGAGCTTTGAGGATGTGGCCGAGTTCCAGGACGCGATTGAAGAGGTTGACCAGGAGCGCAAGCCTCCCACCCAGTAGCCAGGGCCGGTTCGAGCCCGGCTTACATCCTCAGTTACTCCGCAATTACTTCGTCTGATTTGGACATCAGACAACCTGTGATATTTGACGGGTGAGCGGTGCCATTAAGTTGCCATAAATAAACTACACTGCCGTCACTTAAATACCGTGATCGGTGTGTCATGCGCAATCCAGTACAAACCCAGCCACAAAACCGCCAGCAAGGCGGCTTCACCCTGATCGAGGTCTTGATATCGGTATTCGTGCTGGCGCTCGGCGTGATCGGTGCCGCCGGCATGCAGTTGGTGGCGATGCGCACCGGCCAGCAATCGGGCGCGCAATCGCTTGCGGTACAGCTTGCAACGGAGATGGCCGACAAAATGCGCGCCAACGGCAAGCAGATGAATCAGTCGGACGCCAGCAATCCTTACCTCGGTGTCAAATTCGACTCGGTCAACGATACTGCGCCAACTGCGCCTGCCGCGAACTGCTATAACGCCGCGTGCAGCGATGCCCAGATGGCAGCTTTCGATGTGTACGAATGGAAAAAACGCATCAAGGCGGTCCTGCCCGGGGGCCGTGTCGAGATCTGCCGTGATGCAAAGCCGTGGGACAGCGCCAAAGGCACGCTTGCCTGGTGCGCGGCGACGGCGTCCAACAAAACCACTGATCCCATGGTGATCAAGGTCGGCTGGAACGGCAAAGGCAAAAACGCCGACGGCAGCTCCAATGGCGACGGCAAATATCCTCCAGCCGTGGCGATCACTATCGAGTCCTACACAAAATGACGCGACTTCCATCAAACGGCAAGCGAAGTTGCGTCCTCGTGACGCGCAACGGACAGTCCGGCCTGACCCTGGTCGAACTGATGATCTCGATCACGCTGGGCATGTTGGTGGTGCTGGCTGCGACGGCATTGCTCGTGTCGAGCAAATCCGCCTACACCGGTCAAGACGACAGTGCCAAGGTGCGGGATACGGCCAACTACGCGCTGGAGCTGATCAACCGCGCGGCGCGTCAGGGCGCCTACGAAAACTGGGACACCGGCGAAGGTGGCGCGCCGATCCTGACGCTGCCCAAGATGAGCGCCAATATTGCCGGCCTGGATGCCAGCAGCTTGAAAGATACGACCACCGCCATCGATTCTCCATTGACAGGCGCGACCGCCGTGGTCAATGGCAGCGATGTGTTGGGAATCCGATTCTTCGGTTCCGGCCCGGCTGGCAAACCCGACAATGGAATGATCGACTGCGCCGGTTTTGGCATTTCCGCGCCAGCCTCCCAAAGTACCGCCGAGCAGGATCGCGGCTGGAGCATTTTCTATGTCGTCAAGGACACAGGCGGAGAACCCGAGCTGCGCTGCAAATATTATCCGGACGGCGGCGGTACATGGGCATCGGTGGCGGTGGCGCGCGGGGTCGAATCCTTTCAGGTGCTGTACGGCCTGGATACCGATGGCGCTAAACCTGGCGAGGGTGACAGGATCCCGAACCAGTTCGTCACCGCGACAGCCATCAACGCTTTGGACGACAAGCTGTCGCTGGATGGCGCCGATGCGGCGGCCCAGGCGATCGATAAAAACAAGAGAACCAACTGGAAGAGAGTGGTCGCGATCAAGGTCGCGCTGCTGCTGCGCGGGACAAACAAGTCTCGCAACGATGTACTGAACCAGACCTACGATCTGTTCGGTTCGGACTACAGCACGGGCAATGCCGCAGCCGACACCGGCACGTTGATCAAGGAAGCCGAGCTACCGACGGCGACCAGAAACCGATACAGAAAGTTGTTCCTCGCGGACATCCAGTTCCGCAATCAGGCCGAGGGTAGCGGAAAATGACAGCACGAACCAGAGCACAAATGGAAGCAGGACGACCATCTCGTTCGTCCGCCATGCCGGTCGGGCGGCTCGCGCCGATTCGTTTCAGGCAACGTGGCGCATCGCTGATCGTGTCCCTTTTGATGCTGATTGCGGTACTGCTGCTCGGTATCTCGGCTGCGCAGATGGCGTTGCAGAGTGAAAAAGCATCGCGCAACGACCGTGACCGGCAGATCGCCTTCCAGGCCGCCGAGGCGGCGCTGCAGGATGCCGAGATGGATATCGAAAATTCCACCGACACCAGTTCGCGCAGCAGCACCTTTTCCGAAAAACCGGTACTGGCCAATTTCGACGCCGATTGTGGCCAGGGAGCGACCAACACCTATCTGGGTCTTTGCACTACGGCAGTGGCAGGTGCAACGCCCGTCTGGTTGAAGGTCGATTTTACCGACACCGGTTCAAGCTCGACCAGGACCGTCCCTTACGGCAAATTCACCGGTCAGACCATGCAAGTTGGGAATGGCCAGCTCAGCAGCAAACTGCCGCGCTACCTGATCGAGGTGGTCAATTACAAGGCTGCCGGCGAGGATGCCAGCGCCCAGGCAACTTTCTTTTATCGCGTCACCGCGATGGGATTCGGCGCGCGCGATACGACCCGCGTCGTTTTGCAGAGTTTTTATCGCAAGGTCGACAAGCCATGATGTTCGGAGCCATACCAATGCCTAAGTCATTCAAGCGGGTCGCCGTATCGACGGGGCTCGCGTTGAGCCTGGTGCTGGCGCAAACGGCAACTGCCGCGGTGCCGGAAGTCAACCTCGCTCAGGGGCCTTTATATAGCGGCAGCGGCAATGTGCATCCGAACATGCTGCTGAACCTGTCGGTCGAGTTTCCGACCGTGGGTGCCGCATACCGCGGGGCGAGCGACTATGACAAGACCAAGCCCTATATTGGTTATTTCAATCCTGCAAAGTGCTATACCTATCCGACTTCGGTGGCCGGCGCCAAGGTCGTGAGCATCACCACCGGTGCGACCGTCAACAATTCCAGGCCGGTCGCTTATCGCACGACCACGACCACCTCGACTTCGGGCGGGGTGACCACCATCGTCACCACCGTCGATACCGTCACCAGGGTGGCGGGGAAAGACGCCGTCCCCGCAATCCCTGGCGACCCGACGATACCAGCCGTGCCTGCCGTGCCGACCACCTACAACCATACCCCCACCATCACCACGTCGACCACCAGCGCCATCCCTAACCCGGATTTGACGGATGCCGGCCATTTTTCGATCTTGAAGGTGGCCGATGCCAACCATGAATGCGGCGGTGATTCCTTCAGCGGCAACTTCATGAACTGGGCCTCGTCGTCCTCGATCGACATGCTGCGATATGCGATGACGGGCGGCGACCGGATCATCGATACGCTCGATACCACCGTCTTGCAACGCGCGTATTTGCGCGACGTCGGCGGCACCTTCTATGCAGACGCCACCTATTTTCCGCGCAAATCGGTGGATGGCTCCGGCAGCTCCAGCGCGCCGGGGCAGGTGACGCCGTTCAATACGAAGACGCTTTACGTGGTGTCTTGCCGCAATCGGATCCTGTTTAGCGACGTGGCGATGACGCATCGGGATAAAAATAAAAAGCTGATCAATGATAATGACTGCGACAGCACGCGTACCAGCGGTGCGACGCCCGATACGCTATTAACCTCGGATAAATATTTCGGCGAATACCTGACCCGGGTCAGGGTCTGCGACGGTAGCGAAGGCCCGGACCGCCGCGACAACGCGAATTGGCCGAACTTCTGTCAGAAATACGGCAGCAATTACAAGCCGGAAGGCGATTTGCAGCGCAAATCCGACAAGCTGCGGGTCGGGGTGCTCGGTTATCTGACCGAACACTCGACCACTGATCAAAATTTGTATGGTGGTGTGGTGCGTGGGCGCGTCAAATATGTCGGCCCGAAGAAATTCGATGCCCCGGCATTCAGCGAAAGCGCCAACGATAAGCCTGAATGGAGCGCAACGACCGGTGTGTTTTACAACAATCCGGAAGATGCAAATAATCGAGATGCCAGCGACAACAGCGGGGTGATCAACTATCTGAACAAGTTTGGGCGCACCAATCCAAGCAGCCTGGGCCGCTACAAGGGCTATGACCCGATCGGCGAACTGTATTACGAATCGATCCGCTATCTGCAGGGGCGCCAGCCGACGTCGGATGCAATTTCTTCGCTAGGAACGGCAACTACCGATGACAATTTCCCGGTACTGAAAACCTGGACCGATCCGGTGACCGCGTCCTGCCAAAACAATTACGCGGTAACGATCGGCGACGTGAATACCCACTACGACCGTTACATCCCAGGAAATACCAGAGACACCTATACCAAGGATATCAAATCACCGAGTATAGCGGACCCGGGGCGCCTGGCCGATGTTGTCGACCCCGCCCCCAAGAAGCGACAGTGGCCGGCGCTCGATGTGATGGCGCAAACCAAGCTGGTTGGCAACATGGAGGAGGATGCGTCCGGCTCCTTTGGTAATTCGTCCAAACGTGCGAATCTGAACAATCCGACCACTCTGGACATGATCGACACCGGTTCCAGCGGGCATGGCACCTACTATATGGCCGGGCTGGCGTACTGGGCGCACACCAACGATATCCGGTTCGACAAGCCGGTGCGCGTGAACACGTTCTCGATCGACGTCGATGAAGGTGGTGATGGAAAAATTGATTGCAATACACGCGCCCCTAGTGCGGGAGAACCGTCTGATTGCGTGTCGAAAACTACTTATCCGAATCCGGAAAAGACTTCCACGAAACCGAGGAACAGCCAGCTTTATCTCGCAGCAAAATACGGCGGCTTCCTCGATCGCAACAAGGATGGCAATCCGTTCAAGACCACCGTGGGCAATGACCCGACCGAACTGACCAACAACAGCGAATGGGCCAGCAACGGCACCGATCCGGATAATTATTTCCTGGCCAGTGATCCGGTCAAGATGGTCAATGCGATCCATAATATTTTCAAGGAAGTGGCCCGCAACAGCGGCACGATTTCCGGCGTGACGCTGACCTCGACGCGGGTGTCGTCCGATAGCTCGTTCGTGTACCAGCCCGGTTTCGACCCGTCCAAATGGAGCGGCAGCCTGTTGAAACTCGAACTGAAGCTGGTGGATACGGCGCCTGGCAAACCGACCGACCCCGGCCATGTCGCCAAGAACGTCGTTCAAATCCAGGACGCGAAATCGCCTACCTGGGATGCGGGCGTGGTGTTGACCGGGAAACCCGCGTCTACCGCCGCAAACGGTTCCGCGATACCGGCCGTGGCACCGTATCCGACTGCTGACAATCGCGCCATTTACACGGCCAAAGTCGCTGCCGATGGTTCGCTCATCACGATGCCCTTCACCTGGACGAGCGGACTGGGTGCGGCCCAACAAGACCTGTTGAATCTGTCTCCTGTCACCGGCACCAGCGACGGTTTGGGCCAGCAACGTGTCAATTTCCTGCGCGGTGGCCGCGCCGACGAGATCGGCCAGGCCAATGGCGTGTTCCGCCAGCGTGATCGCGTGCTGGGCGACATCGTCAACAGCAATCCGACCTATGTCGGCGCGCCGGCCGCCGGCGTGCAAGGCAAGGACTACAAGACGTTTTACGACGACCACGCCAATCGCACCAAGGCAGTATTTATCGGTGCCAACGACGGCATGCTGCACGCGTTCTCGGCGTCGGACGGCGCGGAATTGTTTGCCTATGTGCCGAATGCGCTGATCGGCAGCATGAATCGGATGACCGACCCCAACTATGTGCATCAGCCGTATGTCGACGGCACCATGACGGTGACCGAGGCGTATGTGTCGGGCAAATGGAAGACCATTTTGGCGTCGGGCATGGGCGGCGGGGCACAAGGCGCATTCGTTCTGGACGTCACCAATCCCGCCGATTTTTCCGGCGGCAGCGGCGCGATCTGGGAATTTACCGACAAGGACGACGCGGATATGGGCAACCTGACCAGCCCGCCGCTGGTCGCGAAATTTCGTACCGGCGGTACTGCTGCCGCGCCGACTTACCAATATGTTGTCGTCATCCCGAGCGGCCTGAACAATTACAAGGACGATACGGGTTACAAGGATGCCAGCGGCAACAGCGCTTGCAATCCGGCCTCGACCACCTGTGACGCAACGGCGCCGGGCGCCCTGTTCCTGCTGTCGTTAGACAAGAATCCGAAAGACGCCTGGAAGCTCAACACGAATTACTACAAGTTCAAGACGCCGCTCAAGGACAACACCCTGCAAAATGGCCTGGGTTCGCCGGCTCTGGTGACCGGTAGCGACGGGGCAGTGCGCTACTCCTACGTCGGGGACCTGCAAGGCAATCTGTGGCGTTTCGATTTCACCGGCGATGCGCCTTGGTCCGGCGCGCTGCCGGGCAACGGCACGCCATTGTTTACCGCCAAGGATGGCAATGGTGCGCGCCAGCCAATCACCGAGCAGCCGAAAGTGGTGTTCGCACCCGGTGGCGGTTATGTCGTGCTGTTCGGCACCGGTAAATTTGTCGAGAACGCCGATGCCGCAGCGGGCAACTTCAAAACGCAGTCGTTTTACGGAATTTACGACACGACCTACAATAAAGACGTAGTCACCGGCCGCAGTCAGCTGGCGAAACGCACCGTAGCTGCGGACACGGCAACCGGCAGCGATGCCGTGACCGTGAGCGGCGACGATTTTGACTATGGCGTCACGTCGCCCGCCTTCAAAGGGTGGTATTTCGACTTCCTCAATTCCGCCACCACCGGCGAGCGCAGCGTGACCAATGCCCTGGTGGCCTACGGCAAGCTGTTTTTGAACAGCCTGGTGACCGGCAGCGATCCGTGTGTAAAAGGTGGCGGCCGGACCTATGCGCTTGATGTCCTGACTGGCTTGCCGATCAATGGCGACGGCGTGGGCGTAAGCGGCGGCGTCACCGGGCAGGTATCGACCGTCGGCATGCTCAGCTCGCCGGTGTTGTTCGAAACCGGGACTACGGTGGGCGACAGGGATTCGATCGGCAAGCGCGTCGCCAAGAAAAGCTATTCGGTTTTCAATTTCGGCACCGGCGGTAGCGCCGGTACCGCCGGTGCCGCGACCAATGGCACCGGCTCATTCAAGCCACCGGCAGGTCGCAATAGCTGGCGCGAAGTGTTGAACTATCAGGAATTGCGCGATGCAGCCAATAAGTAATCGGGGGTGACAAATGAAAAATAGATTCACGCATGGATTCACCCTGATCGAAGTGATGATCGTCGTTGCGATTGTCGCGATCATCGCCTCAGTCGCATTTCCTTCGTATCAGAAATCGGTCATCAAGGCCAAGCGAAGCGAAGGGCGTGCCGCATTGATGCAGATCATGCAGCAGCAGGAACGCTATTATTCGCAGCGGACTACCTACATCATTTCGTCCGATTCGGCCTACGCGTTCAAGAAATATTCGGGCGACAGCTCTGCAAGCAGCGTGTACGACGTGGCAGCAACAGATGGCTGCGCCACCACCGGCTTGGCTAACTGCGTGCTGCTCAGCGCCACGCCGAAGTTTACCGATACCGATTGCGGCACGTTGAAGATCGATAGCACTGGTAGTAAGAGCGCCACGGGTTCCGGCGCCGGATGCTGGTAAGCCTGTGAAAATCCCTACCTCTACTGGCGCCGCCGTCAATGTCAAGGGCTTTACGCTCATCGAATTGATGATCACCCTGACGATCGCCGCCATCTTGCTGGCGATTGGCGTGCCAAGTTTCCGGAGCCTGATCCAGAATCAAAGAATGACGACGACGGTGAATGATTTGTTTTTCGCCATTAATCTGACGCGTTCGCAGGCTTTGCAAATGGGTGGGCGGGTCGATCTGGCGCCGATCGACAATGCGGACTGGTCCAAGGGATGGAGAATATTCGTCAACAAGCCGAACGACACCGATCTGACCTACAACAGCGATGA
Organism: Pseudundibacterium arcticum; assembly: GCF_042646465.1. Classification (NCBI taxonomy): domain Bacteria; kingdom Pseudomonadati; phylum Pseudomonadota; class Betaproteobacteria; order Burkholderiales; family Oxalobacteraceae; genus Pseudundibacterium; species Pseudundibacterium arcticum. Next base: position 235,120 of record NZ_JBHRTP010000024.1, on the reverse strand, counting down.
CCAGCTGGTATTCAGCCATGGGCCGATTCCAAACGGGATCACGATTACGACTGCCTTCACTGACGGGGTAACACAATATATTACCTATAACGGCACCGGACGCACTCGCACCAATACCAGCAGCCAAACCCCGCAGCTCGGCACCATCACGTTGACGCAGGATACGCAAATTCGAAGGATCAAGCTTAATTTCCTCGGACGTCCACGTGTCTGCGACCCGGCCCAGGAGCCGACGACCTGCACCAGCACCGCCGACACCAAGTGAGCTGTATACTTGCTGCATGCGCAAGCAGCCGCTTGCGGTATTGTTTCGTTCTTTGTGTTTGATATTCGGAACCCCGTGGAAAATCTCGATGATCAGCAATGCATGGCGCGCGCCTTGCAATTGGCCGCCCATGGCATATATAGCACCGCACCTAATCCCAGGGTCGGTTGCGTCATAGTCAAGGACGGCCGGATCCTGGGCCAGGGCAGCACCCAGCCGCCCGGCGGCAACCACGCCGAAATCCAGGCTCTCAACGACGCCCGGACCAAAGGCCATGACGTACGCGGCGCCACGGTGTATGTCACCCTGGAGCCTTGCAGCCATTTCGGCCGCACCCCACCTTGCGCCGATGCACTGATACGCTCAGGTGTCGCCAGAGTCGTGGCGGCGGTGGGGGATCCCAATCCGCTGGTCGCAGGGCAGGGCCTGGCGCGACTCAAAGCCGCCGGGATCGAGGTCGTCTGTGATGTGTTGGCGGACGACGCGCGCGAGCTGAATATCGGCTTTTTCTCGCGCATGCAGCGCGCCAAGCCGTGGGTGCGGATGAAGGTGGCGGCCAGTCTGGATGGCAAGACTGCGCTGTTTAACGGGCAAAGCCAATGGATCACTTCGCAGCCGGCGCGTGACGATGGCCATGCCTGGCGTGCCCGCGCCTGCGCGATCCTGAGCGGGATCGGTACCGTCAGGGAAGACGACCCGCAATTGACAGTGCGCGCGATCGAAACGCCGCGCCAGCCGCGCCGCATCGTTATCGACAGCAAGCTCGACATCAGTCCGGATGCGCGGGTGCTGGCCGGCGACGCTACCTGGATCGTGACTGCCACTAGCAATGCGGAGAAGGAAGCGCGCTTGCGCGACCGGGGCGCGGAGGTAATCGTGCTGCCAAATTCGGACGGCAAGGTGGATTTGCCGCAACTGATGCTGGAATTGGGCCGACGCGAAATCAACGAACTCCATATCGAGGCCGGCGCCAAGCTGAACGGCTCGCTGGTGCGCGAGGGCTGTGTCGACGAACTGCTGCTGTACCTCGCGCCCAGCCTGCTCGGTGACGCCTACGGCATGTTTGACCTGAAGGCGATCGAGCGCCTGGATCATAAATTCGCGCTCCATTTCCATGAGGTCAAGCAAATTGGGCCGGATTTGCGTATCCTTGCGCGATTCAACTGATTTGGAACCATCATGTTTACTGGAATCGTCGCCGCCATTGGCAAGATCACCGAGGTACAGGCCTTCGACGACGCCAACGCCGGCGTGCGCCTGAGCATCGATGCCGGCGGCATGCCGATGACCGATGTCGCGCTGGGCGATTCGATCGCGATCAATGGCGCCTGCATGACCGTGGTCGAAAAGACCGACCGGAGTTTCAAGGTCGATGTCTCGCGCGAGAGCCTCAATTGCACGGTCGGACTCGATGCCGTGCGCGAAGTCAATCTGGAAAAGGCGCTGACGCTGGCCGAAAGGCTCGGCGGCCATCTGGTCTCCGGCCATGTTGACGGTCTCGGCGTGGTGCACAGCTTCGCGCCGGTCGGCGAGTCTTGGCAATTGGTAATCGAGGCGCCGCACGAACTGGCAAAATATCTGGCCTACAAGGGTTCCATCGTCGTCAATGGCGTATCGCTGACGGTGAACCGGGTCGAGGATCTGGCTAGCACCAGGGCCTGCCGCTTCTCGATCAATCTGATCCCGCATACGGTGCAAATGACAACGCTGAAACAACTGACTGCCGGCGCCCGCGTGAATCTGGAAATCGACTTGATCGCGCGTTATGTCGAGCGGATGCTCAGCCTCGAACAGAAATAATCGCATCTGCGGCGTTGTGGTGCCGGCGGGCAACGGGCGAAGGAAGTGTGGAAAATATACTCCTTCGAATATGCCGTTGTTCCGCTTTAAATCACTGCAAAAAATTGCAATACTCCACCAATAATCTCGGATTGGCCACCAGCCATCATTTTGCCGATGCATGAACCAGCCGCGCCGCAAGCCTGCGAATGAGATGCCGTTAAATCCTTTAAGCTCGTCGCCCTTGCAGGGCGCGGCTGTGCTTGCCAGCACAGACCGTTTCAAAGGCAGGCAGCACGCTGCCTGAATTCCCTGCTACACGCTAGCCAGAAAGCCGGAATGCCGGCCACCGGAATGCCGGCCACCGGAAAAATGTACACTCGACCCCATCCAACCACCGTTTCTAGGTTTACAATATTGGGTTACACAGGATTCCAAACATGTCTATAGCCTCTACCCAAGAAATCATCGCTGAATTGCGTGCCGGCCACATGGTCATTCTGGTCGATGAAGAAGACCGTGAAAATGAGGGCGACCTGGTCCTGGCCGCCGATTTCGTGACACCCGAGGCGATCAATTTCATGGCCAAATTCGGCCGCGGCCTGGTGTGCCTGACCTTGACCGAAGAACGCTGCGCGCAATTGCAGTTGCCGATGATGACATCCAGCAATGGCACCGTCTATGGCACCAATTTCACGGTATCGATCGAAGCGGCCGAGGGCGTCACCACCGGCATCTCCGCGGCAGATCGGGCGCGCACGGTGCAGGTCGCTGTCGCCAAGGAGACCACGCCGGCCGACATCGTGCAGCCGGGCCATATTTTTCCGCTGAAGGCGCAAAAAGGCGGCGTGCTGATGCGTGCCGGCCATACCGAAGCCGGTTGCGATTTTGCCGAACTGGCCGGGCTGACGCCGGCAGCGGTCATTTGCGAAATCATGAAGGACGACGGCAGCATGGCGCGTCTGCCCGACCTGATCGAGTTCGCGCAGCTGCATGGGCTGAAGATCGGCACCATCGCCGACCTGATTCACTACCGCAGCCAGCACGAAAGCATCGTCGAACGCATCGCCGAGCGCGACATGCAGACGGTCCATGGCACGTTCAAGGCGATCGCCTACCGTGACAAGCCGAGCGGCTCCGCGCACTTGGCGCTGGTGCACGGCGCGATCACGCCCGCCGGCGAGACGCTGGTGCGGGTGCATCAGCCAGTCTCGATTCTTGATCTGTTGGAAACCAAGGCCACCACCCATTCCTGGAACTTGGCGGCGGCGATGGCGGCGATCAAGGCATCGGAGCGCGGCGTGGTGGTACTGCTGAACTGCGAAGAATCGGCCGAGCAGATGTTTGCCCAGTTTGCCGCGCTCAACACGCCGGAAGGGAAGCCGCAGGCGCGCGCCGCCAGCATGGACCTGCGCAACTACGGCATCGGCGCGCAAATTCTGAAAGACATCGGCGTCGGCAAAATGAAACTGCTGGCCAGCCCCAGAAAGATGCCATCGATGACCGGCTTCGATCTCGAAGTGGTGGGGTATCAGGACAAGCCGCATACTGACACCAATAAGTGAATTCAATAAGTGACGTCAATGGTTGACGTCACCCAATCATCCATATCGAGGCATCCATGACAGTAGGCATTTACGAACAAAACCTGAGCGGCGAAGGTCTGCGCATCGGCATCGCGCAAGCGCGCTTTAATGAAGACGTCTGCCATGGGCTGGTGTCGGCCTGTCTGGCGGAGCTGAAGCATCTGGGCGTGGCCGATGAAGACGTGCTGCACGTCACCGTCCCGGGCGCGCTGGAAATCCCGCTGGCGCTGCAGAAACTGGCAGATACCCGGCAATTCGATGCGCTGGTCGCGATCGGTGCGGTGATCCGTGGCGAGACTTATCACTTCGAACTGGTGTCCAACGAATCCGGCGCCGGCATTAGCCGGGTCGCGCTGGACTATGGCATTCCGATTGCGAATGCGGTGCTGACCACCGAAAACGACGAACAGGCTGAAGCGCGAATGGCCGACAAGGGTACCGAAGCAGCGCGCGCCGCAGTCGAAATGGCCAACCTGGCCTTGGCGCTGGAAGAACTGGCGTTGGCCGCGGACGAAGAAGAATAAGATGAACCCGACCGAAAAAAGCCCGCACGCCAATCCCAGCAAGAACCGCTCGCCGCGCCACCGCGCACGTGAATTCGCGTTGCAGGGGCTGTACCAATGGCTGCTCAATGACGCCGACGCATCTGCCGTGGCCAACAATATCCGCGCCGCCCACGGCTTCGACAAGGCCGACGCCGAGCATTTCAGCGTGCTGTTGACCGGTACCATCCGCGATGTCAGCGCATTGCGGGCCGACATCGCGCCGCTGATCGACCGCACGGTCGCCGAATTGTCGCCGGTCGAACACGCCGTGCTGTTGCTCGGCGCCTACGAGTTGAAGAACCACATCGAGATTCCGTACCGCGTCGTCATCAATGAAGCGGTCGAACTGGCGAAATCGTTCGGCGGGATCGACGGTCATAAATACGTGAACGGCGTGCTGGACAAGCTGGCGACCAAACTGCGCGCAACCGAAGTGGCGGCCGACAAGCGTCGCTAGTCGATGGTTGGCCTGGACGGCCCGGTTATGCTGAAATCAGCCACAGACGCCACGCGCTTTGCGTGTTTTCTGTGGCTTTGTTGTTGGCGGGCAGGTGTTCGCATAGCGCGCGCCGATGGCTACCGGTAGCAGCAACATACTACGAATGGTAACCGCAGTACTCGCATATAAAATAACGGTGTTTTTAATATACTCGTTAAAAATGCAGAAATTTCGATCATGTGTAGCGCACCGCAATAGGCAAGTCCATGAATAATTCCAGTATCGATTTCCCGCTCGCGTCACGCCTGGCGAACATCGCACCGTTCCATGTGATGGAAATCGCGAAAATGGCGGCGGCGCTGGAGCGGCAAGGCCGCCACATCATTCACATGGGGATCGGCGAGCCGGACTTTAGCGCGGCGCCACCGGTGATCGATGCCGCCGCACGCGCGATGGCTGACGGCAAGCTGCAATACACGTCGGCGATCGGCTTGCCGGCATTGCGCGAAGCAATTTCCGGCCATTACCGCAAGGTCTACGGGCTGGAGATCGCCCCGGAACGGATTGTGGTCACCGCCGGCGCATCGGCCGCGTTGCTGCTGGCCTGCGCGACCCTGGTCGAACGCGGCACCGAAGTCCTGATGCCGGACCCGTCATATCCGTGTAATCGGCATTTCGTGGCGGCGTTCGAGGGGCAGGCCAAGATGATCCCGAGCGGACCGGCCGAGCGCTTCCAGCTGTCCGATGCGATGGTGCGTCAGCACTGGGGCGCTGCCACGCGCGGCGTGTTGCTGGCGTCGCCATCGAATCCGACCGGGACCTCGATCGCGCATGAGGAACTGGCGCGGATCGTCGCCACGGTGCGCGCCAAGGGCGGCTTCACCATCGTCGACGAAATCTACCAGGAGCTGACTTACGACGAGCAGCCGTTTTCCGCGCTGTCGCTGCAGCAGGGCGGCGACGGCCTGATCGTGATCAACAGTTTTTCGAAGTATTTCAATATGACCGGTTGGCGGCTGGGCTGGCTGGTGGTGCCGCAGCACCTGATCGCGCCGATCGAGAAACTGGCGCAAAACCTGTTCATCTGCGCGTCGACCATCGCCCAGCACGCCGCCGTGGCGTGCTTCGCACCCGAGTCGCTGGCGATCTTCGAGGCGCGCAAGGCCGAATTCAAGCGCCGCCGCGACTATATCGTGCCGGCACTGCGCGAGCTTGGTTTCGTCGTGCCGGTGACGCCGGACGGTGCATTCTATGTCTACGCCGACTGTTCGGCATTGCTGAGTGCCGATATCGCCGATGCCGATCAGCTCAGCATCGCGATCCTGAACGAGGTCGGCGTGGTGGTGGTGCCGGGGCTGGATTTCGGCCCGCATACCGCCAGCCGCTATATCCGTATCTCGTATGCGACCTCGATGGACAACTTGCAGCAAGCGGTGGAGCGGCTGCGGACCTTCTTCGCCGCGCGGCATTGACGCTATCGATAGTTCTGGCCGAAGGAACAGGTTCCCAAGGGGACAAAAAAAGGAGCCCAAGGCTCCTTTTTTATTGACGTTGCAGTCCGGGCGGACTGCGCGGATCTGGCTATAACGCCGCGATCTGGTCGGTCTTGGCCTGCGGCGCCGCCTTGCGCTCGATCGGCTGGGCGCTGGCTTCGGCCGGCTCATCCGATTTGGGCTCGGCTCGGTCGATCCGGCGCGGTTTCTGCACGATCACGTTGCTGGTCGTATAGATTGGCACATTCTTGCCGATCGCGACTTCCTTCAGGCGCCGATATTCGGACATCACCCGTGCGCCATAGCCCGCATCGTTGTCAAACGCCGCTGCGCCGACATAGGTTTTCAATCCGGCTTCGACCGAACCGCCGCGCGTCACATAGTCTTTCAGGATCAGCGAGCCGACCTTGATATTGGCCATCGGGTTCAGCGCCGCCTTGATGCCGCCCAATTGTTGAAATTTTTCGTGATGCAGTTTCGACATCACCTGCATCAGGCCTTGGGCGCCGACCGGGCTCTCGGCGTAAGGATTGAAGCCCGATTCGATCGCCATCACGGCCAGGATCAGCAGTGGATCGAGCTTGATTTCCTTGGCGGTCAGATAGGCATGCGCGACGAACATATTGGCAGCATCGCCGGCCACGCGATAGCGCTTGGACAACCAGCCGGTCACCAGTTTTTGCTGACGTTCGGTGCCGGCCGGCACGATCGCGTCGGGAACCGGCACGACGTCTGTCTGGTCAGCGGTGCGGGTGTCGGCGGCGTTCGGCATGGGCGCCTCAGCGCTCTTCGGCACGGGCGCCTCGACGCTCTTCAGGGCGGCCAGACGCGACTGCTGATAGGCTTCGACGGTCTGCTCGCCGATGCTCTTTGGCGCAAATGGCGAGAGTGCCTTGAGCTTGTCGGCGAATGCCGGGCGCACGAACATCACACCCAACACGACCAGCGCAGTGACGCCGAACAACATCAGGGTGTGGTGCGCGGTCATCAAGAAGGCGCGGGCGGTGTCGCGGGCGGAGATGGCCCCTGCGGCCGATTGCTGGGCCAATTGTCGGACAGGACTGGATAGTGTCCGGATGAAGCGATTGATCATAGAACTCCCTGAATCGTCACGGCGTACCCATGCAGCGGCTGCATCGCTTGCCTTTATTGCAAGCTCATTGCGCGCTATATCGCGTGTTGTTACCGGAGCACCGGTATCGCTGGCTGTGGGCTGTTACCGTGAATCAGAACATCGTCTGCCGTCGCATGGCGCGACCAAACAGACGCCGGAGTTGCTTGCTGTAAGCTGTGCTCGCCGTGGGCGATGCAACAGTGGCAAACAACTTTTTTTCGGGGGAAGGCTGACGCCTTTTGAGAACACTCCTTAAAATGTCGTTGGGGCCCGATCCCCGTGAATTGATTTAGCTGCTGTTTCGCTAGCCTAGTCGCCGCCTTCGTGTTAGAAGGATGACTTTCTTATCAAGTTGGCCGAATTGTAGGGGCTGGTTTATATCGAGTCAATACTATAAAAGTAATTCAATATTACTTTTATATCTTTCTTATTTCGCTGCACCGCAGCATTTTCCAATGAAATCAAGCACTTGGCCTCAGGTTTTGAACCATAGAGTCCGAACTCACAAAAATGTAAAAAAAGATGAAATACACTGATTTGCGCGATTTTATTGCCCAATTGCAACGAATTAATGAACTTAAATCGATTTCGACCCCGGTTTCACCGTATTTGGAGATGACCGAGGTGTGCGATCGCACGCTACGCGCGGGCGGACCGGCGCTGTTGTTCCAGCAGCCGACCGGACACACCATGCCGGTGCTCGGCAATCTGTTCGGTACGCCGCGCCGCGTCGCGCTCGGGATGGGGGCCGACGATGTCAGCGAGTTGCGCAAGATCGGTCATGTACTGGCAACGCTGAAAGAGCCCGAGCCACCGAAGGGCTTCAAGGATATTCTGGGCCTCGGTTCGCTGGTGAAGGCGATGTGGGACATGGCGCCGAAAGAGCTGCGCGCCGGCCCATGCCAGGACGTGGTGTGGGAAGGCGACGATGTCGATCTGGCCAAGCTGCCGATCCAGCATTGCTGGCCGGGCGACATCGCGCCCCTGATTACCTGGGGGCTGGTGATCACGAAGGGGCCGCACAAGAAGCGCCAGAACCTCGGCATCTACCGGCAGCAGGTGCTCGGTCGCAACAAGGTCATCATGCGCTGGCTGGCGCAGCGTGGCGGCGCGCTCGACTTTCGGGACCATGCGATCGTCAACAAGGGCCAGCCCTATCCGATCGCGGTGGCGCTCGGCGCCGATCCGGCCACTATTCTGGGTGCGGTGACGCCGGTGCCGGACAGTCTGTCGGAATACCAGTTCGCCGGCCTGTTACGCGGCAGCCGCACCGAGCTGGTGAAGGCGATTGGCAGCGAATTGCGGGTGCCGGCGTCGGCCGAGATTGTGCTGGAAGGGCATATCTACCCGGATCCATCGCATGCGAGCGGATACGAGCATGCGCTTGAAGGGCCATTCGGCGACCATACCGGCTATTACAATGAGCAGGACTGGTTCCCGGTATTCACCATTGATCGCATCACGATGCGGCGCGATCCGATCTATCACTCGACGTATACAGGTAAGCCGCCGGATGAGCCGGCCGTGCTGGGCGTTGCGCTGAACGAGGTGTTCATCCCGCTGTTGCAAAAACAGTTTTCCGAGATCACCGATTTTTATCTGCCACCGGAAGGCTGCAGCTACCGGATGGCGGTAGTGCAGATGAAAAAATCGTATGCCGGTCACGCCAAGCGCGTGATGTTCGGCGTCTGGAGCTTCCTGCGCCAGTTCATGTATACCAAGTTCATCGTGGTGGTCGACGAGGACGTGAATATCCGCGACTGGAAGGAAGTCATCTGGGCCATCACCACGCGTGTCGATCCGACACGCGACACCACGCTGGTCGAGAATACGCCGATCGATTACCTCGATTTCGCGTCGCCGGTCAGCGGACTCGGCAGCAAGATGGGCATCGATGCCACCAATAAATGGCCGGGTGAAACCAGTCGCGAGTGGGGCCGGACCATCGCGATGACGCCGGAGGTCAAGGCCAGGGTGGATCAGATCTGGCAAGAGCTCGGGTTGTAATGGCCCGCATGCGGCAGCGCTTGCCGATCAAGACGGCGGATCTGCAAAAAGCGCTGCCGACTCGGGGCCGATGCGGTACAATTCACCCCGGCGGGCCCCTGCGCATTGTGGCATGGCTAACCTGGTCAGGTCGGGAACGAAGCAGCCACGGCTATTCACCATAAGTGCCGCAGACAAGGCTCGCCTTCTTCAGTTGTCCATTTTCCCCGCTTGATGCAACGGCTGTCGCGCCGTTGAGCCTGCCCAGCAGATTTTTCCACACCCGCAATTTGAGCGCCCAATGCGACCTCGGGATTGCCCCTGGCATTGCCGTTGCAGTCGGGCGGACTTGGTAAGATCAGGCTATTTCTGCAGATTGTTGCGGATGGTGGTCATCGCGGCCAGGCAGCTTGCAAGCTCGACCTGGTCCAGATCGGCCGTCATCTCAGAACTCAAGGCATACGACAGCTGTTCGATGATCCGGATCTGCTCGGTTGCCTTCGCTGTCAGCACCACGTCCTTGCGGCGCTTGTCATGCACCGCGGTGAGCCGCTGTATCCATGCATTGCGCTCGAGTTGATCCAGCAGGCGTACCAGCGTCGGACCTTCGATGCCGAGTTTGTGCGCCAGCTCTTTTTGCTGCAAGCCGCCGGGGTTGCGGTGCAACTGCAACAGGACCTGACGCATCGACAGATTCAGGCCGAACGGCTTCAGGCGTAAATTCATCTGCTGCCGCCAGCCACGCGACACTTCGCCGATCATGCGACTCAGTTCGCGTTGAATTTCATTCTGTTCGCCGCTTGGCCGGGGAATCTTGTGCACATTATTTGCCATGCGTTGTGGTGGTGAAAAGCAATCCTTACGTCGGACGACAAGAGGGAATATGTTATGCTGATCGATAGTATAGCTAATAAATTTATCTGCGATACAAGTTCAGTTTCAAGTTCAGTTTCCAAGCCGCGACAGCGCGCTGATGCAGCCGGCTATTCAGAAGGCGATTTTTAAAGCCGTTGCACACTTGTTTGGCGTCGCCCGAACGGCGCTATAGTTAATCCTCCTGACATTCATTATGCGTTTGACACTCAAGCATTACCTGACCGCGGCGTTGATCGTGGCAACCACCGGCGGTGGCTATTACGTCGCAAAAGACAAGACCGCAGAACCGGCGAAGCAGGGACGCAGCCAGGTTCAGATAGTCAAAACCGTGCTGGCGCAGAAAAAATCGATCCCGATCAATCTCAATACCAATGGCTATGTCACCGCCATCAACACCGTCGATGTGCGGCCGCAGATCCAGAACATCGTGCGCACCGTGCATGTCACGGAAGGGCAGGACGTGCGCGCCGGTCAATTATTGTTCACGCTCGATGCGCGTAATGACAGTTCCAACCTCGACAAGGCGAAGGCGCAGTTGGCGCACGATAAGGCCGATCTGGCCGATGCCGAGATGAATTTGAAGCGCAACCAGGAGCTGCTGGCCAAGAATTTCGTGTCGCCGGCGGTGGTCGACAGTGCACGTAACAAGCTGGAGTCGGTGCGCGGCACGCTGCGCGCCGACCAGGCCGCGATCGATGCGAGCAGCGTGGCGCTCGGCTTTAACCAGATCACGGCCAGCATCGCCGGTCGCATCGGCGCCATCAGCGTCCATCCCGGCAGTCTGGCGCAGCCGAGCGGCGTGCCGATGCTGACGATCTCGCAACTTGATCCGATCGCGGTCAGTTTCTCGGTACCGGAGCGCGAGCGGTCCAATATCGTCGCGTCCTATCCGAACGGAAGTGCTCCGGTATTCGTTAAACTGGGCGATAAGGAGATCGAAGGCAAGCTGATATTCATCGACAACAGCGCCGATCAGCAAAGTGGCACTATCAAGATGAAAGCGCAATTTACCAACGGCCAGCATCCGTTATGGCCGGGATCGTTCGTCACCGTGCGGCTGGTGTCGCAAACGCTGGCCGATGTGGTCGTAGTACCGGCGCAAGCGGTAGTGACCGGGCCGAACGATAGCTTTGTGTATGTCGTGCAAGGCGACGACAGTGTCATGCTGCAAAAGGTCAATGTGATCGCGACCGAGCAGGCGCAGAGCGCGCTGTCCGGTTTGACCGCGGGCGCGCGTGTGGTGGTTGAAGGCGGACAAAACCTGCGGCCGGGCGTGAAAGTCAAAGAAGTGGTGGCGACCAAATAGAGCGCGATCCGATGATACCTGGCATCCTCGACTACCGCGCCGGCGAGCGCCGCAAAAAATGCCGTTCCAATCTCGTGTGATTGGAGTATGTGAAAATTTCTCATGATTTGTAAGCGCAATGCATGCTTAATTTCAGGAGTATATGGTACGGGCAGAGAACCAAAAGCTGCCCGCCACGCGCTGCCAACGGGCGTCATCACGACGCCAACACCACGCCGTCTCTCATCGCTTACCAACATCGTCAACCGGACTAACCACCGTGAATATTTCGGAACTCTGCATACGCCGCCCAGTCATGACCGTGCTGCTCTCGATCGCGATCGTGGTGATCGGCGTGTTCGCTTACACCTTGTTGCCGATCGCCGCCTTGCCCAGCTACAACACACCGATCATCAATGTGACGGGCGTGTTGCCGGGCGCCAGTCCGGAGATCATGGCGGCCTCGGTCGCGACCCCGCTGGAGAAACAATTCTCGACCATCGCCGGACTCGCGACCATCAGTTCCAGCAACACCCTCGGCAGCACCTCGATCACGCTCGAATTTACCCCCGACCGCGATATCGACGCGGCAGCGGTCGACGTGCAGGCGGCGCTATTGCGGGCGCAGCGCAGCCTGCCGGTCGAGATGACGTCGTTGCCGGCGTATCGCAAGGTCAATCCGGCCGACGCTGCGGTGCTGCTGCTGGTGCTGACCTCGCCGTCGATTTCGCTGGCCGATCTGGATGATTATGCAGAGAATCTGATCTCGCCGTCGCTGTCGACCATCGACGGCGTCGCGCAAGTGTCGGTGTTGGGCCAGCGGCGCTATGCGGTGCGCGTCAAGGCCAAGCCGGCGGAGCTGGCGGCGCGCAATATGACGCTCGACGAGTTGGCTTCGGCGATCCACGCCGCCAATGCCAACAGTCCGGTCGGGGTGCTGGACGGACCGCGCCAGAGCATGACGCTGGAAGCGAATCAGCAATTGCGCAATGCGGCCGCTTTCGGCAACCTGGTCATCAAGAGTGCCGACGGCTTGTCGACCCGGCTGCAGGACGTGGCGGAAGTGGTCGACAGTGTCGAATCGACCAAGAGCGGCAGCTGGGCCAATGGCGAACCGTCGATCGTGTTGGCGGTACAGCGCCAGCCGAATGCGAATACGGTGGCGGTGGTCGATGCGGTGAAGGCCACCTTGCCGCAATTCAAGGCGCAGATGCCGACCTCGATCAACCTGAAGGTCTTCCTTGATCGTTCCAACTCGATCCGCGACGCGATCAAGGACGTCAAGTTCACACTGTTGCTGACGGTATTCCTGGTGGTGCTGGTGATTTTTCTGTTCCTGAAACGGCTGTCGGCGACCGCGATCCCGGTCGTGACGCTGCCGATTTCATTGATCGGTTGCTGTGCGCTGATGTACTGGCTGGGCTACAGCCTCGATAATATTTCGCTGCTCGGGATCACGATCGCGGTCGGACTCGTGGTCGACGACGCCATCGTGGTGCTGGAAAACATCGTGCGCCACGTTGAGCACGGCATGTCACCATTGGAAGCGTCGCTCAAGGGCTCGCGCGAGGTGGGATTCACCGTCATGTCGATCTCGATTTCGCTGGTCGCCGTGTTCATCCCGATCTTCTTCATGCCGGGCGTGATCGGCCTGATGTTCCATGAATTCGCGGCCGTGGTATCGCTCGCGGTCATGGTATCGGCGGTGGTGTCGCTGACCCTGGTGCCGATGCTGTGCAGCCGATTCTTGCGCCACGAAACGCATGAGAACGACACTTGGCTCGGCCGTCATTTTGAAAAATTGTTCAATGCGGTGCTGACCGCATACACGCATGGGCTCGACTGGTGTCTTCAGCGCAGCAAGCGGGTATTGCTGGTGGCGCTGGCGACGTTCGCGCTGACCGGATTGCTGTTCGTGACGATCCCGAAAGGCTTCTTCCCGAGCGAGGATATCGGCCAGATCAGCGTCACCGTGGAGGGACCGCAGGACGTCTCGTATCCGACCATGGTGCGGCTGGTGAAAACCGCCGCCGACATCATCGGGCACGATCCGAATGTCGACAGCGTGATCTCGCGCGTGTCCGGCACCAACACCGGCAATCTGTTTGTTGGCCTGAAGCCGCTCAAGGAGCGCAAGCCGATGGATGTGGTGCTGGAACAGTTGCGCCGCAAGACCGGCAACGTACCAGGCTTGTCGGTCTATTTTTCACCGATCCAGAACTTAAGGCTGGGTGGCAAGTCGAGCAAGAGCCGTTACCAATATGTGATGCAAAGCGTGCGCGCCGAGGAGCTGAACGACTGGTCCGAACAATTGCAGGCCAAGATGCGGGCCGAACCGATCTTCCGCGATGTCACCAGCGATTCGCAATTGAAGGGGCTGCAAGCGGTAGTCGACATCAATCGCGACCGCGCCAACGATGCCGGGGTACAGATCCAGGATATTCGCACCGCGCTATACAGCGCCTATGGTGACCGTCAGGTATCGACGATATTCACCAGCAGCAACAGCTATCTGGTGATCATGCAGGATGCCAATTCGGGCCAGCAGAGCGAATCCGATCTGAGCAAGATCTATGTGCGCGGCAAGAGCGGCGCGCTGGTGCCCTTGATGAGCATCGCCTCGGTGCGACGGGATGCCGGGCCGATTTCGGTCAATCACCAGGGGCAGTTGCAGGCGATTACGATTTCGTTCAACCTCGCGCCGGATGTCCCGCTCGGCGAAGCCAGCAAGCAGATCGACCGCATCAAGAACGAGTTGAAGTTGCCGGCCAGCGTGATCACGTCATACTCCGGCGACGCGGCCGTGTTCCAGTCGTCGCAGGCCAGTCAGATCGCATTGCTGGTGCTGGCAGTGACCGTGATCTATATCCTGCTCGGGGTGCTGTACGAGAGTTACATCCATCCGATCACGATTCTGGCCGGGCTGCCGTCGGCCGCGGTCGGCGCTCTGCTGGCGCTGCGCCTGTTCAATTTCGAACTGACGCTGATTGCCACCATCGGTATCCTGATGCTGATCGGTATCGTCAAGAAGAACGCCATCATGATGATCGACTTCGCACTCGACGCGCAGCGCAGTCAGAACCTGAGTCCGGCGGAAGCGATCCGCACCGCCTGCCTGCTGCGCTTCCGTCCGATCATGATGACCACGTTGGCGGCATTGATGGGGGCGCTGCCGATCGCACTTGGACTGGGTGCGGGTGCGGAATTGCGCCAGCCGCTCGGTGTCGCGATCGTCGGCGGTCTGCTGGTGTCGCAGGTGATCACGCTGTTCATCACGCCGGTGATCTATTTGACGCTCGACCGCTTCAGCGGTGCCGGTCCGCTGCAGATCGAGGCCGAGCGGGTGGCGCCAATCAAAGCCTGAGCATTGGGCTTGGCCGGGGTAGGGCACGGTAGCGGCGCCCTTCCACCTGCCGGCACCCTACACCGGCCAGGCCCGTTCTACGATGCCCCGGTGCAGCGGCGACGCCGCCAGGGTGCCGTAGACCCGCCCGCATTCGTGGTCGGTGCGACTGGCGACGAAGATGTCGGCAATGTTGCCAGGCGCATGTTGCAGCATCAGATGCGCTTGCGCCGCCAGCACCAGTTGTTGCGTGAAACGGCGCGCCTGCATTTCGCGCTGTTCCGGTGCTGTCGTCAGGTCGGCCTTCAGGCCATCGACCAGGCGGCCCAACCCCGGGTGAGTGCCGGCAGTTGTGCTCAACTGGTCGAGCAACGATGCAAACCCCTGTGGCTCGCGCTCGATCGCACGCAGCACGTCCAGGCACATCACATTGCCCGAACCTTCCCAGATCGAATTGACCGGTGCTTCGCGGTACATGCGCGCCATCGGTGCACTCTCGACGTAGCCGTTGCCGCCCCACACCTCCATGCATTCGCCGGTAAATTCCAGCGCGCGTTTGCAGACCCAGAATTTGGCGGCCGGCGTCATGATGCGGCGCCATGCACGTTCTACCGGGTCCTGGGGCGACTCGGCCGCGCTTGCCAGCCGCAGCATCAGCAGCGTCGCCGCTTCGCTTTCCAGCGCCAGATCAGACAAGACATTGCGCATCAGTGGCTGGTCGGCCAGCGGCCGTCCGAATGCGCTGCGATGGCGCGCGTGGTGGATCGCCTGCACCAGCGCATGGCGCATCAGGCCGGCACTGCCGATCACGCAGTCGAGCCGGGTGTGATTGGCCATCTCGATGATGGTCGCGATGCCGCGGCCTTCTTCACCGACCATGACGCCGTAGGCGTCCTGGAATTCGACTTCACTGCTGGCGTTGGACCTGTTGCCCAGCTTGTCCTTCAGGCGTTGCACCAGCACCGCGTTCTTGCTGCCATCGGGACGCCAGCGTGGCACGAAAAAGCACGACAGGCCGCCGTCGGCGCGCGCCAGCACCATATGCGCGTCGCACATCGGTGCCGAGAAAAACCATTTGTGTCCGGTCAACGCATATTCTGCGCCGCGCCCGGTGCCGTGGAGCGGGCGCGCTACCGTGGTATTGCTGCGCACGTCGGAGCCGCCCTGTTTTTCGGTCATGCCCATGCCGATCAGGATCGATTTCTTTTGCGCCAGCGGCAGATCGCGCGGGTCATGCTCGCGCGAGAACAGTTGCGCCTTCAGCGCTGCAAACAGTGCTGGCTCGTTTTGCAACACCGGAATCGCGGCGTACGTCATGGTGGTCGGACATAAGGAGCCCGATTCCACCTGCGACTGCAGGAAATAACCGGCCGCGCGCGCCACTTGCGCGCCGGGGCGGGGCTCCATCCATGGCAAGGCCTGCAATCCTTCACGCCGCAGCAATCGCAATAATTCGTGCCAGCTCGGATGAAATTCGACGCGGTCGATGCGATTGCCGAAACGGTCGTGGCTGAAGAATTCCGGCGCATGCCGATTGGCGAGCTCGCCCAGCTCCAGCACCGCGGCGCTGCCGAGTTCGGCGCCGAAGCGGGTCAGGTCCGCGCTATGCCAGCCGGCCTGTTCGCGCTGGACGCCGTCGCGCAGCGTGATATCGGTGTCAAACAGGTTGTAGTCCTGCAGTTGCGGAACCTGGTTGCTCACTTCGTGGGTTGGCCATTGCATGATGGAAATCCTTATCGGGATCGCATTGCGCCGCTGCGCATCGGCGGAGTTAATAATTTTATGGAGTATCAGTAAATTTGTTAAATAATTTAGACGGAAATTAACATGCAGTCATGGAGTATATGTGGGCGAAAGCTTCGGTTTGCTCGGTAGACCTAGGCCGCAAGCCGATGCTGCAGCCGCGCTCCCAGCGCTGCAGCCCTGTTCCAGTATAGGATTGCGGCGCAAAGCGCGATGCAGATTTTTTTGCCGGCGGCATAAGGTAAAATCACGCCATGTCCTATCAAGTCCTCGCCCGCAAATACCGTTCCAGAAACTTCGAAGAGCTCGTCGGCCAGGAGCACGTCGTGCGCGCCCTGACGCATGCGCTGGGCAGCGGCCGGCTGCATCACGCCTACCTGTTCACCGGCACGCGCGGCGTCGGCAAGACTACCTTGTCGCGCATTCTGGCAAAGTCGCTCAACTGTATCGGTTCCGACGGCAGCGGCGGCATCACGGCGCAACCCTGCGGCGTCTGCCAGGCCTGCACCGCGATTGATGCCGGTCGCTTCGTCGATTACATCGAGATGGACGCGGCGTCCAATCGCGGCGTCGACGAGATGGCGCAATTGCTGGAGCAAGCGGTGTACGCGCCGTCCAATGCGCGCTTCAAGGTCTATATGATCGACGAAGTGCACATGCTGACCAACCACGCCTTCAATGCGATGCTGAAGACGCTGGAAGAGCCGCCACCGCATGTCAAATTCATTCTGGCCACCACCGACCCGCAAAAAATTCCGGTGACGGTGCTGTCGCGCTGCCTGCAATTCAACCTGAAGCAGATGCCGCCGGGTCACATCATCGGCCATCTGGAAAATATTCTCGGCCAGGAAGCGATCGAGTTCGATACGCCTGCGCTGCGTCTGCTGGCGCAGGGGGCGCACGGTTCGATGCGCGATGCGCTGTCGCTGACCGATCAGGCGATTGCCTACGCCGCCGGCAAAGTGACGCTGGAAGCGGTGCAGGGGATGTTGGGCGCGCTCGACCAGTCGTTCCTGATCCGGCTGCTCGATGCACTGGCCGCGAAGGACGGCGCCGGGCTGCTGGCGATCGCCGACGAAATGGCGACGCGCAGCCTGTCGTACAACGTTGCACTACAGGACCTGGGCACGCTGTTGCACCGGATCGCGCTGGCGCAAACGGTGCCTGCCGCCGTGCCCGACGATTTGCCGGAGCATGCCGACATCATGCGGTTGGCGGCGGCGTTCGATCCCGATGAAGTGCAGCTGTATTACCAGATCGCGGTCCATGGTCGCAATGAGCTGGGCCTGGCGCCGGACGAATATGCCGGATTTTCGATGACCTTGCTGCGCATGCTGGCGTTCCGGCCCGAATCTGCTGCAGTACAGCTGCCGCCGGCGGCAACGCCGAACGCGGCGCACAAGCCGGTTAGCGCAAGACCGTCACCGGCGTCGATGGCGGTCGCCGGGGCGGCGGCCAGCAGCGCCGTTGCGCCTGCAGCGTCCAATGCCGGGACACCAAGATCAAGCGCGGCGCCGGCAGCGGCCAGCGCCACGATGCCGGTTGCCGCTGCTGCCGGTGCTGCGCGTGCTGCCATCAGTCCAGCCATGGCCGCGCTGGCAGCCGCACGCGCGGGTGGACGAGGGCAATCCGCTGCGCTGTCGCCATCACGCGTGTCACCAGTTGCACCCGTAGCAGCAGTAACAACATCATCGCCAAGACCGCAAGCGGCGGCCTCGATGGCCGTGCCCGCCGAACCGGCATCGTCACAGGCATCGGTACCGGCATCGACACCACCGTGGGACAACGATGAGCCACCATCGTGGTTCGGCGATGCGGACGCTGCCATCGATTCCGCGGCTCAAAAAAAAACTGAAGCGCCCCCAGGGGTCGATGCCGATTTCAGCCAGGTAATGCCCAATGCGGCTACCCTGTCGCCTGCGCGGCACACGGTGGCCCAGCCCATCGCCGAGCGAGCAGCACCACCAGCGCTGCTGCTGCACCCGATTTCTGACCTGAACTGGGATGGCAACTGGCCGACACTGGCCGCCGCCTTGCCGGTGCGCGGTGTGGCACAGCAGCTGGCGCAACAGTCGGAATTGCTCAGATGCGACTATCAGTCTGGCAGCGGCAGCGGCAGCGGCGCGGCGCAATTTCACTTGCGGGTGCCGCTGGAAACGTTCTGCAGCACTGCCAATGTCGACAAACTGGCGATGGCGCTGTCCGAACATTTCGGCAAGACCGTACGCGTCACGACTGAAATCGGGGCCGTGGTGCATACCGCCAGCGCGCAGGCGCAGGCCGATCGTGCACAACGCCAGCTGGAAGCGGACGCGACCATACAAGGCGATCCCTTCGTGCAAAGCCTGATGCGCGAATTCGGTGCAACCATCGTGCCGGGTTCGATCAGACCAATTTAATAAACCATCTATCTATTGACGGAGAATGACCATGATGAAGGGCCAAATAGCAGGGCTGATGAAGCAAGCCCAGGCGATGCAAGACAACATGAAAAAGATGCAGGAACAGCTGGCATTGATCGAAATCGAAGGTCAGTCCGGCGCCGGCATGGTCAAGATCGTGATGACCTGCAAGAATGACGTCAAGCGCGTGTCGATCGACCCGTCGCTGCTGGCCGAGGACAAAGACATGCTGGAAGACCTGGTGGCGGCCGCCTTTAACGATGCGGTACGCAAGGCCGAAGCGATGTCGTCGGAAAAAATGGCCGGCATGACCGCCGGCATGCCGCTGCCACCCGGCTTCAAATTGCCGTTTTAAAGCAGCGCATGATTCTGGAAGTAGCGCAGCTTGAAGTGATCCCCGGACTGGAGGTGGCGTTCGAGGCCGCCTTCGCCGAGGCCCAGCAGATCATTGCATCGATGGGCGGCTATATCTCGCATGAGCTGCAGCGCTGCGTGGAGCAGCCCAATCGTTTTATCCTGCTGGTCAGATGGCGAACACTGACCGACCATACCGTTGGCTTTCGTGATTCCCCCCAATATCAGGAATGGCGCAAGCTGCTGCATCATTTCTATGATCCTGCTCCGAGCGTGCTGCATTACGAATCCGTTGTCCAGAATTCGATTGTACGTACCGGCATAAATTGAAATCGACTTCCAACCTTGATGTTCTGACGGAAGCGCTGCGCCGCCTGCCCGGCGTCGGGCCCAAGTCCGCCCAGCGCATGGCTTTTCATCTGCTGCAACACGACCGCGACGGCGCCGCACTGCTTGGGCGCGCACTGTTGCAAGCGGTCGAACACGTCCGGCACTGCACGCTGTGCAACACCTTCACCGAAACCGCAGTATGCGAAACCTGTCTCGATCCCGAGCGCGATCCCAGCCTGCTGTGCGTGGTCGAGACGCCAGCCGATCAACTGATGATCGAGCAGACCCTGACCTTCAAGGGGCTGTATTTCGTTCTGATGGGCCGCCTGTCGCCGCTCGACGGCATCGGACCGAAAGATATTCACCTTGAAAAGCTGATAGCGCGCGCCACCGATGGTGTGGTGAGCGAAGTCGTGCTGGCCACCAATTTCACCAATGAGGGCGAGGCGACCGCACACTACATCAGTGAGATGCTGAAGGCGCGCGGCCTGCAGGTGAGTCGTCTGGCGCGCGGCGTGCCGGTCGGTGGCGAGCTCGAATACGTCGATGCCGGCACGATTGCACGTGCGATGCTGGATCGGCGCAGCACTTGATTGGCATCGCAGCATACGTCTGCACAACTATCCTGGAGGTTGAATGAACAAGCATTTCTGGAAGCAGTTTGCCATCGCGCTGGTACTATTTTTGCTGGGCTATTTCACTTTCAATCACAAACTGTTCGGCTAACCCGGTAATTCATTTTTTAAATACTGGTCAACGCAAATTAAAATTCCCGGCGTATTTAAACGACTTTATTTACATACTCCCTGCAAGGCGGGCATAAAACAAGATGGGCGCAGTTGACACTGCGCCCATCTCTATTGCTGCCACCGAATCGCCGCGCCGTCTGCGATTGTTCTTATTTCGCTGCGGTTGGCGCCAACGCAGCGGACTCGTTCAAGCCGCCGCCGAGTGCCCGGTACAAATCGATCGCATTGGTCAGGCGCAGCAAACGCGTTTGCACCAGTGACTGTTGCGCCGCGAACAGGTCGCGCTGCGCATCGAGCACCTCGATCGAACTGGCGACGCCGTTCTGATAGCGCAGATCGGCCAGTTTCAGACGTTCCGCCTGTGCATCGAGGAAGGCTTGCTGCGCATCGATTTGTTCGTCCAGCGAGCCGCGCGCGACCAGCGCATCGGCCACTTCGCGGAATGCGGTCTGAATCGATTTTTCATACGCGACCACCGCCAGGTCCTTGCGCACTTCGGCCAGATTCAGGTTGCCGCGGTTGCGGCCGGCATCGAAGATCGGCAATACCAGCTGCGGCGCAACCGTCCACGCCATGGTACCGGCCTTGAACAGGCCAGACAATTGATTGCTCACCGTGCCAACACCGGCCGTCAGTGAAATACGCGGGAAGAAGGCGGCGCGCGCGGCACCGATATTGGCGTTGGCGGCTTTTAACTGGAGTTCGGCGGCGCGGATGTCGGGCCGACGGGTCAGCAAGTCGGACGGCAACCCGGCCGGGATATCGGTGACCAGATTCTGCTCGGACAACGTTGGTCCAGCCGGCTCATCGGCGAGCGGTTTCCCGACCAGCAAGGTCAGCGCATTCCCGGCTTGTGCGCGTTGCCGTGCCAGCGTCGCCAGCGCGATGCGGGCGGACTGTACCAAGGTGTCGTTCAGGCGCAGATCGAGTGCTGACGTGGCGCCCACTTCGAAGCGCTTTTGCGCCAATTTATACGCGCTCTGGCGGCCTTCCAGCGTGCTTTGTGCCAGCGTCTGCTGTTCGGCAAACGCGCGCTCAGCCAGATACGCCTGGGCCACTTGCGCCACCAGGCTGATCTGCGCTGCCTGGCGCGCTTCCTCGGTCGCCAGATATTGATTCAGCGCGGCGGCGCTCAGGTTACGCACACGCCCGAAAAAATCCAGCTCGAACGAGGCCAGGCTGAGGCCGACCTGATAGCTGGTGGCGATGTTGTTGCCGGTGCCGGTCGGTGCCCGCGATCCGGCCGCGACGGCATCGATGGTCGGCAGGCGATCTGCCGACTGGATGTTGTATTGCGCGCGGGCTTCCTGGATATTCAACGCCGCGGTGCGCAGGTCCCGGTTGTTCTCCAGTGCATCGGCGATCAAAGCCTGTAGGCGCGGCTCCGGGAAGAACTGGCGCCAGCCGAGCGTAATAGTATCGACGGCATTGGCGGCATCGGCGGACTGAGGTGCGCCGGCGCTGCTGCCCGGCTGGGCAGCCGCATCGCCTGGGTAGGCGGTCGCGATCGGCGCCTGCGGCCGCACGTATTGCGGCGCCAGCGAACAGCCGGACAGGATGCCGGCCGCCAGCAGTGCGGTCGCGATGTGGCGCGGGGTGGGTTTAAACATTGGTATCCTCCACGGTGTGCTGGATATGCGCGGCATACATCTTGCGCTGCCGCTCGCTGCCTTTGAAGAAGCCGCGGATCACGACAAAGAATATCGGCACCAAGAATACCGCCAGCGCGGTCGCGGTAATCATGCCGCTCATGACGCCGGTGCCGATCGCGCGCTGACTGGCGGAACCGGCGCCGGTCGCCAGTACCAGCGGCATCACGCCGAGGATGAATGCGAGCGAGGTCATGAGGATCGGACGGAAACGCAGATGCACCGCTTCCAGCGTCGCCTCGATCAGGCCCTTGCCTTCCGCTTGCAGGTCCTTCGCGAATTCGATGATCAGGATCGCGTTCTTGGACGAAAGGCCGATGATCGCGATCAGGCCCACCTTGAAGTACACATCGTTCGGCATGCCGCGCAAGGTGACGCCCAGCAGCGCACCGAGGATGCCGAGTGGCACCACCAGCATCACGGAGACCGGAATCGACGTGCTTTCATACAATGCCGCCAATACCAGGAACACCGCGACCAGCGACAGTGCGAACAATGCCGGGGCCTGCGAGCCGGATGTCTTTTCTTCCAGCGACTGGCCGGTCCACTCGAAACCGAAGCCGGGCGGCAACTGCCCGGTCAGTTTTTCCAGCTCGGCCATCGCTTCGCCAGTACTGCGACCCGGTGCCGCATCGCCGGAAATCTTGACTGCCGGATAGCCGTTGTAGCGCAGCAGCTGCACCGGCCCGACCGTCCAGTGGCTGTCGGCAAACGCCGAAAACGGCACCATGGTCCCTTGGGCATTGCGTACATACAGCCGCATCAGGTCTTCCGGTTGCAGGCGCTGCGGCGCATCGGCCTGGACGATCACGCGTTGTTGCCGGCCCTGATTCGGGAAGTCGTTGACATAGGCCGAGCCGAGTGCGGTCGACAACGTGCTGTTGATATCGGCATACGACAGCCCGAGCGCATTGGCCTTGTCGCGGTCGATGTCGAATTGCAGTTGGGGCGTGTCCTCCAGGCCTTCGGGCCGCACGCCTTTCAGCAGTGCACTCTTGGAAGCCATGCCGAGCAACTGGTTACGGGCTGCGATCAAGGCATCGTGACCGAGTCCTGCGCGGTCCTGCAGCCGGAACGTGAATCCGGTGGCATTGCCCAGTTCGGGAATCGGCGGCGGATTGACCGGGAAGATGATCGCGTCGCGAATCTGCGACAGCGCGCCGAAGGCCCGTCCGGCAATCGCGTTGGCCGACTGCTCAGGGCCGCGCTCGCTCCAGTCCTTGAGCGGCGTGAAGGCCAGGGCGGCATTCTGACCGTTACCCGAGAAGCTGAAGCCGGCGACCGCAACCACATGGGCGACGCCTGGTTGCTTCAGGTAATACTGCTCAACCTGCTTGATCACGTCCATCGTGCGATTGGTGGAGGCGCCCGGCGGCAACTGGATATTGGTGATCAGATAGCCCTGGTCCTCGATCGGCAGGAACGACGACGGCAGACGTACATATAGCAGCCCGACGCAGAGCACGATCACGCCGTACACCAGCATGAAGCGCCCGGTCTTGTTCAGCATCCGCGCGATCGTGCTTTGATAACCGGTGGCAGTACGGCTGAATCCGCGATTGAACCAGCCAAAGAAACCGGTCTTCGCATGGTGATGGCCGGCGGTGACCGGTTTCAGCAGCGTGGCGCACAGCGCCGGTGTCAGCGTCAAAGCCATTAGCGCGGAGAAGACCATCGAGGACACCATCGACAGCGAGAACTGGCGATAGATCGCACCGACCGCACCGCCGAAAAACGCCATCGGGATGAATACCGCAATCAGCACCAGCGTGATGCCGATGATGGCGCCGGTGATCTGGCCCATCGCCTTGCGCGTTGCATCGCGCGGCGACAAGCCTTCTTCGCTCATGATGCGCTCGACATTTTCGACCACCACGATCGCGTCATCGACCAGGATACCGATCGCCAGCACCATGCCGAACATGGTCAGCACGTTGATCGAGAAGCCGAACAGCAGCATTGACGCGAAGGTGCCCATCAGGGCCACCGGCACCACGATGGTCGGAATCAGGGTGTAGCGAATATTCTGCAGGAACAGGTACATCACCAGGAACACCAGTACCACCGCCTCGAGCAGGGTCTTGACGACTTCCTCGATCGAAATCTGGACGAATCTCGAGGTGTCGTAAGGAATCGTGTATTTGACGCCAGGCGGGAAATATTTCGCCAGTTGATCCATCCGCGCATGGACCGCCTTGGCAGTGCCGAGCGCATTGGCGGTCGGCGACAACTGGACCCCGATGGCGGAGATCGGCTTGCCATCGATGCGCGCCGAAGTGCCATAGTTTTGGCCGCCGATCTCGATGCGGGCGACGTCGCGCAAGCGCACCACCGATCCGTCCAGATTGGCGCGCAGCACGATGTTGCCGAATTCTTCGGGGGTCGCCAACTGCCCGGTCACGACCACGGTCGCCGTGATCTGCTGTGTATCGGGGTTCGGCAAGTCGCCCAAGGTGCCGGAGGCGACCTGCGCATTCTGGTTGCGAATCGCAGTGGCAACATCGGCCGGTGTCAGCTTGAGCCCGACCAGCTTGGCCGGGTCGATCCAGATCCGCATCGCGCGTTCGGTGCCGAACAGCTGGGCCTGGCCGACGCCGGGTACGCGCTTGATTTCATTGAGTACATTGCGCGACAAGTAGTCGCCCAATGCGACCGGATCGAGACTGCTGTCCTGCGATGATAGCGTGATGAACAGCAGGAAATTGCTGCGCGCCTTGGTGACTGTCACGCCCTGCTGGGTGACCGCCTGGGGCAGGCGCGCTTCGACCCGTTTCAGCCGGTTTTGTACGTCCACCGCCGCCAGGTCGGCATTGGTGCCGGGCTGGAAAGTAACGGTGATCTGCACCTGGCCATTGGCCTGACTTTGCGATTCGATGTATTGCAGGCCATCGGCTCCGTTCATTTCCTGTTCGATCAGCGTGGTGACGCTGTCGTCCAGGGTTTTGGCGCTGGCGCCGGGATAGATTGCCGTCACCACGATTTGCGGCGGTGCAATGCTGGGGTATTGCGCGATCGGCAGACTGGTGATCGAGAGCGCACCGGCCAGCAGAATGAATAGCGCGATCACCCATGCGAAGACCGGGCGGTCAATAAAGAACTTTGACATGCGGACGCTCCGTTAGGTTTTTTGACCAGGTTTTTGGGCCGAGTCGGAAGCGGCAGGCTTGGCGCCGGCGCTGGTTTTTGCGTCAGCGCCGGGGTTTGCGCCGACATTGGGTTGGGATGCCGGTGGTGGCTGATTCGCTGCGGCTTTGGTCCAGGGCATGGCTTTGACCGGTGCCCCCGGTTTGATTTTTTGCAGGCCCTCGACGATTACCTGGTCGCCGGCTTTCAGGCCATCGCTGACGATCCAGCGATCGCCTTGCGCGGTATCGGCCT
Source organism: Pseudundibacterium arcticum (assembly GCF_042646465.1). NCBI lineage: Bacteria > Pseudomonadati > Pseudomonadota > Betaproteobacteria > Burkholderiales > Oxalobacteraceae > Pseudundibacterium > Pseudundibacterium arcticum. Next base: position 209,804 of record NZ_JBHRTP010000024.1, on the reverse strand, counting down.
TGATCGCGCGAGTGGCGACTTTGCCATCGCTGCCGACTACCATTACCGAGGTACCCTCCGGCCCGCGGACCACCGCTTGCTGCGGCACCGTAATCGCCTGGTCGTTGACCGCCTGTTGCAGCCTGGCTCTGACATACATGCCGGGCAGCAGGAAGTGGTCTGGATTCGGGAATTCGGCGCGCAGACTGACGGCGCCGGAGCTTTCGTCCACGCTCACTTCGGAAAACAGCAACTTGCCGGCTTGCGGATGTTCGCGACCGTCTTCGGTGACCAGCGTAACCTTGGCCTGTCCCTGGCCGAGACTTTTCAGCTTCCCGCTTGCCATCGCGCGTTGCAGCCGCAACGCATCGGCACTCGATTGGGTCAGGTTGACATAGACCGGGTCGATCTGCTGGATGGTCGCCAGTGGTGTCGCTTCACCTTGGCCAACCAGCGCACCTTCGGTCACTTGGGCGCGGCCGATCCGGCCCGAGATGGGCGCAGTGACGGTGGCGTAACTCAGATTCAAGCCGGCGCTCTGGCGCGCGGCCCGGGCCGCGGCGACATCGGCAGTGGTTTGCTTTTGCGCGGCGACGACGTCATCGTATTCCTGCTTGCTGACGGCGTTCTGCTCGACCAGCGGTTTGTAGCGTTGCGCCTTCAGGCTGGCCTGCAATTGGGTCGCTTCGGCTTTGGCGACGGCCGCTTCGGTGCTGGCATAGGTTGCCTGGAACGGCGCCGGATCGATCCTGTACAGGACGTCGCCGGACTTGACATCGCTGCCCTCGCGAAACACCCGCTTCAGCACGATCCCGGCCGCACGCGCACGCACCTGCGCAACCCGACTGGCTTCCAGTCGGCCCGGTAGTTCGGTGGTGATCGCCAGACTGGTCGGTGCGACGGTGATGACTGACACTTCGGCCGGCGGCATGGCGCCGGGTCCCTGGGCTACCGACTTGTCGCCGCAGCCCGCAAGCGCGACCGCTAATGCTACGGAAGAAATGGCTAGTGTGATACGTGTCAAGCGGGGCAGGGGGCTGACTGAGATCATGAATATTCTCGCGCGAATGGGGTTTGTTGATTGGTTAAGCAGGAACTTGGAGATCCGGCATGTCAAAACAAACAACAAGGATAACTGAATCATGTGCCATGCACATTGCGCCAGCGTTGTTGGTCAGGCATGCCAAAACCTTCAAGAATTGCGTATAGTCGTTTATTATACATACATGCGTGGATGTATGTATGATGTATGTAGCATGTATTGAGTGCCCGCTCGACCCTGAATGAAGGGGGCCGACTGGCAACAACGGAAGAGCACAAAGGATATTCAGAATGGCCAGATGCACCAAGGAAGCAGCGCTAGAAACTCGTAGTCGGATCCTCGATGCCGCCGCAGATGTGTTTTTCGCGCAAGGTGTGTCGCGCACGTCGTTGGCCGATGTGGCCGCGGCCGCCAACGTGACGCGCGGCGCGATCTACTGGCACTTCCGCAACAAGAGCGATCTGTTCGACGCGATGGTGGAGCGCGTGCGCCTGCCCATGCAATCAATGATGACATCGCATCTGGATGATCCAGACAGCGATCCGTTGGCGCTGTTGCGCGCAGCCGCTGTGTTCGCCCTGCGCGACACGATGCGCAATCCGCATTCGCGCAAGGTGGTCGACATCATTTTCCACAAGTGTGAACTGGTCGATGCCGCCGATCCGATCCTGATGCGCCAGCACGAGAATTTTCGGGTCTGGATGGGCAATGCGGTGCGGCTGTTACGACTGGCAATCGCAAAAGGCCGCCTGCCGGCCGACCTCGATCCGCAGCGTGCCGCCGTGCTGCTGCATGCGACGCTGTCGGGTTTGTTGGATAACTGGCTATTTATCCCGGACAGTTTCGATCTGGACGCCCAGGCAGAGCAACTGGTCGACGCCTGTCTTGACGCGCTGCGCTGTTCGCCCTCGTTGCGGATCGATCGGCCAGCTTAGCCACCCTTACTTAGCCCCCCTTACTTAGCGACCCATTAACGTAGCGCGGCGATTAATGCTTCCAGCTTGACCGTGTCGGCGCAGAACAGGCGGATCCCTTCCGCCAGTTTTTCGGTCGCCATCGCATCATCATTGAGCATGCTGCGGAAGGCTTTTTCGTCGAGCACGATTTTTTGCTGATCGGATGCCTGGGCCTGTTGTGGGCTGAGTCTGCGCAACACCGGCGCGTCGCTGTCGGCCAGTTTCTGCAGCAAGTCGGGGCTGATGGTCAGCAAGTCGCAACCGGCCAGTTCCACAATTTGGCCGATGTTGCGAAAGCTCGCACCCATGATCTCGGTACGCTGGTCGAACTTGCGGTAATAACTGTAAATCCGTTTGACCGATTGCACGCCGGGATCATCCGCCGCCGCATAGTCGAGGCCGCTGGCTTTCTTGTACCAGTCGTAGATGCGCCCGACGAAGGGCGAAATCAACTGCGCGCCTGCATCGGCGCAGGCGACCGCCTGGGGCAGGCTGAACAGCAGTGTCATGTTGCAATGGATGCCTTGTTGCTCCAGCACTCGGGCGGCGCGAATCCCTTCCCAGGTCGATGCGATCTTGATCAGCACGCGTTCGCGCGAGATGCCGGCGGCTTCGTACAGGCCAATCAGTTCGCGGCCCTTCGCAATCGTGCCTTCGGTGTCGAACGACAGGCGGGCGTCAGTTTCGGTCGAGACCCGACCCGGAATGATTTTCAGGATTTCCAGACCGAAGGCGACCAGCAGCTGGTCGACGATGTGCGCCATGCCGTGTGCAGCATGGTCGCGCACTGCGCGTTCCAGCAAGGGGCGGTACTCGTCCTTCTGGACCGCTTTCAGGATCAGCGACGGGTTGGTGGTTGCGTCGCGCGGCGCGAACGCCTTCATCGCCTGAAAATCGCCGGTATCGGCAACGACTGTGGTGAATTGTTTCAGCTGTTCTAGTTGGTTCATGGCATGCAGGATTAACGAGTAGTCGAAATATTGATTATGCACACCTTAGCATGCATCCCGCGTCGAGTTTGCGACCGCCGGTCCGGACCAGAGGCGCTCAACCAATGAAAGAATCGAACTGCATGTCCAGGTCCTGCAAGGTCTTTTGCGCATTCTGCATTTGCTGGCGGAACTCGGGGCCACGCTTGATCGCCAATCCGACCGCCAGGATATCGATCACGACCAGATGCGCGAGACGGGCCGAAATCGGCGTGTAAGGGTCAGTATTGAAGACCAGGTCGATCGGGATCGGCACGGTCGCCAGCTCACTCAACGGCGTACCGCTGGGTGCCAGTACGATGATGTCGGCGCCGCCCCTGCGCGCCAGTTTGACGCTGCGCACCAGAGCCGAATTGTTGCCGCGCTGCGAGATCGCCACCACCGCATCACCGGCGCGCAGCAATGTTGCCGCGATGCTGTGGACGTCGGGATCGGAATAAGCCACGGTCGGCACGCCGGAGCGGAAAAACTTATGCTGGGCGTCGGCTGCGACAATACCCGAGGTACCCTGACCATAAAATTCGATCTTGTTGGCACGCGCCAGAATGTCGAGCGCACGTTCGATGGCGCCAGCCTTCAGGGTGTTGCGCAGGTCGAGCAGGGTGTTGATCGAGCGGCTGCAAATCTTGTTGATCAGGTCGACCGCCAGATCGTCCTGCGCCGGCAGTTCGTTGGCGCCCGGCATTGCCAGCGCCAGACTTTGCGCCAGCTTCAGCTTGAATTCATGCCAGCCGTCGTAACCGACCGTGCGACAAAATCGCACTACCGTCGGCTCCGATACCTCGGCGCTTCTGGCCAGCGCGGTGATATTTTCGGACACCGCCAGCTCCGGTTTCTGCAGTACTGCAAGTGCGACTTTCTTCTCCGATCTGGAGAGTGAGTCGAGCTGGGAGCGTATGGCGTCGAGCAACATTGCTTTTCTTTCTGGCGGCTGCGGTACAGGGTGATTGGGGGGCGGCGCACTTACAGGGTGGCTTTCGCCTTCGCGATTGCGATCAAGCCGTTGGTCGAACTGTCGTGATCATCCGGCCTGGATTGTCCCGCCAGTTCGCCCTGGATCGTTCTTGCCAGCGCCTTGCCCAGTTCGACGCCCCATTGGTCAAAGCTATTGATGCCCCACAATACGCCCTGCACGAAGGTCTTGTGTTCGTACAATGCGATCAGCGCGCCGAGCGCGGCTGGCGTCAATGCATCCATCAGGATGGTGTTGCTGGGGCGATTGCCGGGGAAAACCTTGTGCGGCACCAGTGCCTCAATGTCGCTGTCAGGCAGGCCTTGTCCCTGTAATTCGGCGCGTACTTCGGCGCCCGTCTTGCCGCGCATGAAGGCCTCCGATTGCGCGAAGCAATTGGCCAGCAGGGCCGCGTGATGCTGCGGCAGCTTGTGGCTCGGTTGCAGACAGCCAATGAAATCGATCGGTGTGACATCGGTGCCCTGATGCAGCAACTGGAAGTAGGCGTGCTGGCCGTTGGTGCCGCAATCGCCCCAGACGATGGGGCAGGTCGCGACGCCGACCGGGCTACCGTCGAGCGTCACACGTTTGCCGTTGCTTTCCATCTCGAGTTGCCGCAAGTAAGCGGGAAAGCAGCTCAGATCCTGGTGGTAAGGCGCTATCGATAATGAGTTGCAGCCGAGGAAATTGCGGTTCCAGAATCCGATCAGCGCGAACAGCACCGGCATATTGCGTTCCAGTGGAGCGCTTCTGAAATGCAGATCCATCGCGTGTGCGCCTGCCAGGAAGGCAGAAAAATGCTCGAAACCAACTGCCAGCGTGACGGATAAACCAATCGCCGACCATACTGAATAGCGCCCTCCGACCCAATCCCAGAACGGGAACATATTGTCCGGATCAATGCCAAAGGATTGAATGGCCTCCAAGTTGGTCGACACCGCCACAAAATGCCGCGCCAATGCGTCGACAGCGGCGGTATTGAGGAACCAGGCGCGCGCGGACTGCGCGTTGAGCATGGTTTCCATCGTCGTAAACGTCTTGGAGGCGACGATGAACAGCGTGGTTTCCGCGTTAACGCTGGTCAATACCGCGTCCAGGTCGTGGCCGTCGACATTCGACACGAAATGCATGCGTAGCCGCGGGTGCCGATACGCACGCAGCGCGAGTGTCACCATTTTTGGACCGAGATCGGAGCCGCCGATACCAATGTTCACGATGTCGGTAATGGGTTTGCCGCTGTACCCCAGCCATTCGCCCGAGCGGACACGGTCCGTGAATTGTTTGATTCGATCGAGCACGTGATGGACGTCGGCGCCGACGTCATCGCCGTCTACCATCAGGGCTTGGCTACGCGGCATGCGCAATGCAGTGTGTAGTGCCGCGCGGTGTTCGGTGGTATTGATCTTTTCACCGGTGAACAGGGCTTCGCGCGCTTGCTCTACGTCGCGTTCGCGCGCCAGTTCGCACAGCAGTTGCATGGTGTTCTGGTCCACGCGGTTTTTCGAGTAGTCGAGAAACAGACCGGCGGCCGTCAGCGAAAACCTTGAAAACCGGTCCGGATTTTTAGCGAACAACTCTCTCATCTGCCAATGCTCGGCCTCGATGGTGTGATCTTGCAGCGCCTGGTAGGCTGCGGAGTTGGACAATGCGGGTAAATGCATGTGCAGTGTAGTGCGATGTAGTGCGATGTAGTGCAATGAAATAAAGCGACCGGAGAATTTGTTGAACTATACATCACAGATTGGTAATTTCATTACAAAATGATGCACGATGTTTGCGGCTGCGCAAGCCTTGCCGACCTGATCCGCAGCATTGTCAATAGAGTTGGTTGAGGCCGGTGCGCTGACCAGCGTGAGAGGCCCGCAATCGGCACTTCGTGTAATTTCATTTCATTGATGTTCCTATGAAGGGGTTTGATGATGCCGGTTCTCCCCGCGATCCCTCCCGCCATCCACCACATTGTCGCGGCAGTCACGGCCCGGATTACGGCCCGCAGTGCGGTTACCCGCGCCGCCTATCTGTCCCATTTGACGGCAGCGCGCGCTCAGGGCGTGCACCGCACTGCCTTGTCCTGCACCAACCTGGCGCATGGCTTCGCGGCGTTTCCGGCCGCTGACAAGCTAGTGTTGAAGCAACAGAGGCAGCCGTCAGTCGCGATCGTGTCAGCCTATAACGACATGTTGTCGGCGCATCAGCCCTTGGAGCGCTTTCCGGCGATCATCAAGCAGGCGGTGCGGGCCGCCGGTGGCGTCGCCCAATTTGCCGGCGGCGTGCCGGCGATGTGCGATGGCGTCACGCAAGGCCAACCCGGCATGGAATTGTCATTGTTCTCGCGCGACACGATTGCGATGGCGACTGCGGTGGCGCTATCGCACAACATGTTTGATGCCGCCTTGTACCTGGGCGTGTGCGACAAGATCGTGCCCGGTTTGCTGATTGGCGCGCTGCATTTCGGACATTTGCCGGCGCTGTTCATCCCGGCCGGACCGATGATCAGCGGCATGTCGAATCCGGAAAAAGCCCGCATCCGGCAGCTGTATGCGCAAGGCAAGCTGGGCCGCGACGAGTTGCTGGAAGCGGAATCGGCGTCTTACCACGATGCCGGCACCTGTACTTTTTACGGCACCGCCAACAGCAACCAGATGCTGATGGACATCATGGGACTGCACCTGCCGGGCGCCGCCTTCGTCACGCCCAACACGCCGCTGCGCGACGCGCTGACGGCGGCGGCGGCACGCCGCGCGGTCGAGATTGCGGGTCCGGGACCGGCGTATACGCCGGTCGGGCAGGTAGTCGATGAAAAAAATATCGTCAATGCGATGGTCGGTCTGCTCGCGACCGGCGGCTCGACCAACCATACCATCCACCTGGTCGCGATTGCGAAGGCGGCCGGCATCGTGATCGACTGGAACGACTTCAATGAATTGTCGGGCGCAGTGCCGATGCTGACCCGGATTTACCCGAACGGCGAGGCCGACATCAATCATTTTCATGCGGCCGGCGGCACCGGCTTCGTGATCCGGGAACTGCTCGACGCCGGCCTGCTGCATGATGACGTGACCACGATACTCGGCCACAGCTTGCGGGCCCACTGCCAGGAAGCCTTTCTGCAGGGCGATCAGACCGTGGTGTGGCAACCGGCCGCGGCCGGCAGCGGCGACGACGCCGTGCTGCGTGGCATCGCGAACCCGTTTTCCACCGATGGCGGCTTGAAACTGGTGTCCGGCAATCTGGGCCGCGCGGTGATGAAGGTATCGGCCGTCAAGCCGCAGCACCGTTCGGTACAGGCGCCGGCCTTGCTGTTTGATTCGCAGGAGGCGTTCATGCATGCCTACACCGCCGGCGAACTGGAGCGCGATTTTATCGCCGTGGTGCGCTTCCAGGGGCCGCGTGCCAACGGCATGCCGGAACTGCACGCATTGACGCCGGCGCTGGCCAATCTGCAGGATGCCGGCTGGCACGTCGCGCTGGTGACCGACGGCCGCATGTCCGGCGCGTCCGGCAAGGTCCCGGCGGCGATCCATGTGTCGCCCGAGGTATCGGCGGGCGGGCCGCTCGGCAAGTTGCGTGCCGGCGATCTGGTCCGGCTCGATGCGGAAAGTGGCACGCTGCAGGCGCTGGTGCCGGACCACGAGTGGGCGGCCAGAAAGCAGGCCACGGTCGATCTGGCGGCCAACCGGATTGGCATGGGACGCGAACTGTTCCAGATGTTCCGTGACGCCGTCAGTGCCGCGGAGCAGGGCGCGACCAGCTTCGGACTGCCATCGCCGGCGTCGTCTGGCGACGTCGATCACGTTGCCGAGGTGCGCGAAGCCGAACCGTTTTCGGATGAAGATGATTTGATCAGGAAACCGATCTAGTCGCGTCGGCGCAGGGCGGAAGACTGAAACCAGGCGAAGCAGCGCGCCGGATCTCGGCGCCGCGCTCTTGCCCCTCCATGGTCGCCGATCGGCCATCAATGAATTTGCGGATTGTCGCTATTGTTTTACTTGAAGCACGCTAATATGGCTGCGAGCATGCACTTCCGGTTCTGCCTGTTTCGCGCAGCACGGTGTCACCTGAGGCAGGTCATCCCCTCTAATCCATGTCCGCCATCATGATCAACAGCAGTGCGTTCCTCTCGCTGCTCTTCTTATTGGGGCTCATCAGTTCCGCCTCATCCTGGGGCCGCAGCCCCTTTCAGATGCGCTGCGAAGAGACGCTGACGCACAAGGCGGTCGTCGTGAGTTCATCTCAATCCGGCTATCGCGTCGACAATACCGTTTCCAGCCGGGTCTTGAATACGATGAGTATCCACACCTACGCCAGCGAGCAGATGCTGGGGCTGACCGAACTTCAGTCCAGCATCGAGATCGAGTTTGACGGCCCGGTGCTGCAGGACCCGCAGAGCGGCACCGAATGTCTGGCGCCGCGCGTCCAGGTCGCCCTGCGGTATATGCCGATCAAGGTCTATGTCGCCAGGGAATTTGCCGAAGGAACTTGCCCGTACGCGGAAGTCCTGACGCACGAGTTGCGACATGTGCAGGTCTATCGCGAGAACTTGCCCAAGGTCGAGGCACAACTGCGCAGCGCGTTGGCCAAACGTTTCCCGCCCAAGTTACTGTATGCGCCGGCAGGCCAGAGCAAACTGGTACTGCGGCATGACATCGACACCAAATGGCTGACCTATATCAAGGAGGAAATGGCAAAAGTGGAGGCAATTCAGCGGTCGCTTGATTCCGATGAAGAGGCATACCGCCTGAGTCACGCCTGCGCGGGCGCGGTGGCGCAGGAGCTGGGGCTGCATTATTGATGGTCGATGTCGACGACTACCGCCCGCCGACAGACCAGGTCGGTGCCGATCGGTGGCATGTTTGCTCGGCAATCACCGCGCTGCCATTGGTCACCCAAACGTAGCAACGTGGGCTTTCATCTTTGCATTGGGTTCGTTGTTTTCAAACAATACGCTTCGGGAGAAGATTTATGGCTCTTGCCAACGTTAATATTGACGACAAATTCGCTCTGGAGACCGGGCGGATTTTTTTAACGGGGATCCAGGCGCTGGTCAGGCTACCGATGATGCAGCGACAACGCGATCTCGGCGCTGGGCTCAACACTGCCGGGTTCATCTCCGGCTACCGCGGGTCTCCCTTGGGCAACCTGGATCAGGCGCTGTGGAAGGCCAAACCTTTTCTGGAGAAGAACCACATTCATTTCCAGCCCGGCGTGAACGAGGACCTGGCGGCAACCGCAGTATGGGGAAGCCAGCAGACCAACTTGTTCTCTGGCGCCAAGTACGACAGTGTGTTTGCCATGTGGTACGGCAAGGGGCCGGGCGTGGACCGCAGCATGGACGTGTTCAAGCACGCCAATGCCGCCGGCAGCTCGCGCTATGGCGGCGTGTTGCTGGTGGCCGGGGACGATCATGCGGCCAAATCGTCGACCTTACCGCACCAGAGCGATCACGTGCTCGCTGCAGCAATGATTCCGGTGCTCAATCCCGCCGGCGTCCAGGAATACCTGGATTTGGGTATCCACGGCTGGGCGATGTCACGCTATTCCGGTTGCTGGGTGGCGTTCAAGGCAGTGACTGACACGGTGGAAAGCACCGCCTCGGTCTACGTCGATCCGCATCGGATCACGGTGGCGCTGCCGGAAGATCTCGTCATGCCGGCGGGCGGCCTCAATATCCGCTGGCCGGATCCGCCGCTAGAGCAAGAGCTGCGCATGCAGCACCACAAAGTGTATGCGGCGCTCGCCTATGCCCGGGCCAATCACCTGAACCAGATCGTGATCGACAGCCCGCGTGCGCGGCTGGGCATCATCACCACCGGCAAGTCCTATCTCGACGTGCGCCAGGCGCTCGATGCGCTCGGCATCGACGGCGACCATGCCGCCGAAATCGGGCTGCGCGTCTACAAAATCGGCATGAGCTGGCCGCTCGAGGCCGAAGGGGTGCGCCACTTCGCGGAAGGCTTGGAGGAGATCCTGGTGGTGGAAGAAAAGCGCCAGATCCTCGAATATCAGCTGAAGGAGCAACTGTATAACTGGCGCGAGGATGTGCGCCCGCGCGTGATCGGCAAATTCGACGAGAAGGGCGAGTGGGAATTGCCGATGGGACAGTGGCAGTTGCCGGTGGCGGGCGAGTTGACCCCGGCGATGATCGCCCGCGTGATTGCGCGCCGCATCGCCCGTTTCCATACCAGCGAGCGGATTTCTCAGCGGCTCGCGTTCTTTGATGCCAAGGAGAAAGCCCTTGCCAAGCCGCGCTTGAGCCTGCAGCGCGTGCCCCATTATTGTTCTGGTTGTCCACACAACACGTCGACCAAGGTGCCCGAGGGCAGCCGCGTGATCGCTGGCATCGGTTGCCACTACATGGCGACCTGGCTCTCTCCCGACACGACGCAAACGTTCAGCCAGATGGGCGGGGAAGGTGTGCCTTGGATCGGGCAGGCGCCTTTCACCGAAACCCGCCACGTGTTCGCCAACTTGGGCGACGGCACTTACTTCCACTCCGGGCTGCTGGCGATCCGGGCGGCAATCGCGGCCAACGTCAATATTACCTACAAGATTCTGTATAACGACGCCGTGGCGATGACCGGCGGGCAGCCGGTGGATGGCACGCTGACCGTGCCGCAGATCACTCAGCAACTCACGGGTGAAGGTATCAAGCGCATCGTGGTGGTCACCGACGAGCCGGAGAAATATCCGCGTGACGCCGGATTTGCCCCCGGGATCCCGATCTACCACCGGGAAAAACTGGACGCGGTGCAGCGCGAGTTGCGCGAGGTCCAAGGGGTGTCGGCGCTGATCTACGATCAGACCTGTGCCGCCGAAAAGCGCCGGCGCCGCAAACGTGGCAAATACCCAGACCCAGCCAAGCGGGTAGTCATCAACGAAGCCGTGTGCGAAGGTTGCGGCGATTGCAGCGCAAAATCCAATTGCCTGTCGGTCGTGCCGATAGAAACCGAATTCGGCCGCAAGCGGACGATCGACCAGTCTTCATGCAACAAGGATTATTCCTGTGTCAATGGCTTCTGCCCGAGCTTTGTGACCGTGGAAGGCGGCAAATTGCGCAAGGGAAAAGCCGTGGCCGGCGCCGACCAGGACTTTGGCGACCTGCCGGAACCGACGCTGCCGTCGATCCGCGAACCCTACGGGATACTCGTGACCGGCGTGGGCGGGACCGGTGTCGTCACCATCGGCGCGTTGCTGGGCATGGCGGCGCACTTGGAGGAGAAGGGGGTATCGGTGCTGGATATGGCCGGCCTGGCCCAGAAGGGGGGCGCGGTGTGGTCCCACATCCGTATCGCCGAGCGTCCCGAGGCACTCTACGCGGCGCGCATCGCCGCCGGCGAGGCTAACGCAGTGATCGGCTGCGACATCGTGGTGGCGGCGAACGACGAGTCGCTGGCGAAGATGCAGGCGGGCGTGACACGGGCGGTGATCAACAGCGACCAGGCCATTACGAGCGATTTCGTGCGCGGCTTTGCAGCCCAGGCCGCGACCGGGGACCTTGGCCGTTACCGCGATCCGCAATTTCCAGTCGGTCCGATGGAGAACCAGATCCTCGATGCCGTTGGTGACGGTAACGTCGAGTTTTTCAATGCGACGCGGCTTGCGACTGCGCTGATGGGCGACTCCATTGCCACCAATCTGTTCATGCTGGGCTACGCCTATCAGAAGGGACTGGTGCCGGTGTCGGCGGAAGCGATCCTGAAAGCCATCGAGCTCAATGGGACGGCGGTCGAATCGAGCAAGCAGAGCTTTCTCTGGGGGCGGCGTGGCGCCCACGACCTCGCCGCGGTTGAAAAAGTCGTTACGCCCGCCGAAGCGGTCCCCGCGCGCCAGCGGCTGTCGGGCAGCCTGGACGAGATCATCGCTCGGCGCGTCGAGCAACTGACGGCCTACCAGGATGCCGCCTACGCGCGCCGTTACACGGCCTTGGTCGAGCGCGTCCGCCAGGCGGAGTCGAGCAAGGTCCCTGGCAGCACCAAGCTCACCGAAGCGGCGGCCCGTTATTACTACAAGCTGCTCGCTTACAAGGATGAGTACGAGGTGGCGCGGTTCTACACTGACGGGGAATTCTTGAAGCGGGTGCATGCGACTTTCGAGGGCGACTTCAAGCTGACGTTTCACTTGGCCCCGCCGCTGTGGGTCAAGCTTGATCCGGTCACCGGGGAGCCGCGCAAGCGCACCTACGGCCCCTGGATGCTGAGAGCCTTCTGGGTGCTGGCGAAGCTCAAGGGCCTGCGCGGCACTGCCTTCGACATCTTCGCGCGCACGGAAGATCGCAAGCTCGAACTCAGTCTGATTGCTGATTACGAGCGGGTGATTGAGGAATTGATCACCGGACTGGAGGCGCGCGATCACGAAGCTGCCGTCGAAATCGCCTCGCTTCCTGAACAGATCCGCGGCTACGGCCACATCAAGAAACGCCATGTAGAGCATGCCAAGAAGCGCGAAGCGGAGTTGCTTGAGACATTTCGCCGTAGGGATCAGCCCCGGCCCGAACCCGCCGCAAAGAAGCGGCCCGACATCGTCATAATGGCTGGATGAGGCGTAAAACAGGCCGCAGGATGGCCCCAGTTTCAAGGTGGTCTTCCAAAAATAATGCAGCCCATGTACTACCGTGAAAACAGGCTATCGATTAACGACTGCAGACGAGGGGATTACACCATGTCCGTTTTTTCACATAAATAGCCATTGACCAAGAAGCCGGTGACACCGTACCGCTCACAGACTTTAACAGCCGATTCTCCGGGGGCGCCGAGCCGTAAGTCCCACAGACTCCTGGGGCAACCGACGACGAGGCAGTTGCCACCGCGTGCGACGCGCGGTAGAACTCGCTGCCAAATAAATACTGATAGGCGTATTGTCAACAGGCATCGCGCCAAGGCGGTGCTGTCAGCCGAAACGGCGAGCTGGCCACGGCATCGGCGTAAAATATGCAGATTATTTTTCAGCTGATCGCCATGACCCAAGACGAACTCAAACAAGCAGTAGCCCGCGCCGCCCTCGATTACGTAGTCGATGGCGAAATCATCGGCGTCGGTACCGGCTCGACCGCCAATTTTTTCATCGATGAACTGGGCAAGATCAAGCATCGCATCAAGGGCGCGGTGGCGTCGTCGGAAGCCACGGCGGCGCGCTTGCGCTCGCATGGGATCACGGTGTTCGATCTGAATGAGGTCGACGCGATGCCGGTGTATGTCGACGGCGCCGACGAAATCACGCCGCAGGGCGCGATGATCAAGGGTGGCGGCGCGGCGCTGACGCGCGAGAAAATCGTCGCCTCGGTCGCACAAAAGTTCGTGTGTATCGCCGATGGCTCCAAACTGGTCAACGTTTTGGGCAATTTCCCGCTGCCGGTCGAGGTGATCCCGATGGCGCGCGCGGTGGTGGCACGCAAGCTCGCAGCGCTGGGCGGCGAGCCGCGCCTGCGGCTGAAGGACGGCCAGCCACTGCTGACCGATAACGGCAACCTCATCATCGATCTGCACGGCATGCAGATCGAGCGGCCGGCCGAACTGGAGGCCGTCATCAACAATATCGTCGGTGTCGTGACGGTCGGCCTGTTTGCGCAGCACGGCGCGAATGTCTGCCTGCTCGGCACCACCGACGGCGTCCAGACGCTCAGCTTCTGAAATCGCGCGCCATAGCGGCATTGCAGAACGCAGTAGTGGCTAGTATGTGAAATATCCGGTTTGTTTATGCTGGCAACAGTGACTTTGCAACAGGAGTATATGAGTAAGTCAGAACCGCGTTACCACTTTCATCCCGCCCAAACGCGATAGCGCAGATGCAAAACCTCCTGTTGTTAATCTGCGCTGTTTTTTTGGTGCTGTTGAACGGCTTTTTTGTGGCGGCCGAATTCGGCCTGGTCAAGCTGCGCCAGACCCGCATCCGGGCGATTGCGAAGAAGCAGGGCTGGCGCGGTCGCATCCTGGCCACAGTGCACGGCAAGCTCGACGCCTATCTGTCGGCTTGCCAGCTCGGCATCACCCTGGCCTCGCTCGGCTTGGGCTGGATCGGCGAGCCGGCGTTCGCCAGCTTGCTGGAGCCGGTATTCGGCTGGATCGGCATCACTTCGGCGGAACTGATTGAAGGCATCTCGTTCACGTTCGCGTTCTGCGTGATTTCGTTTCTGCATATCGTAGTCGGCGAACTGGCACCGAAATCGCTGGCGATCCGCAATCCGGAGGTCATCGGCTTGTGGACTGCCGCACCGCTATACGGTTTTTACTGGACGATGTACCCGGCGATCTGGCTGCTCAATGCGAGCGCCAACGCGGTGTTGCGGCTGGCCGGGCTCGACGGTGTGCATGGCCATGATGCGCATTATTCGCCGGACGAACTGAAGCTGATCCTGCGCAGCAGTCGCGCCGGCGAACTCTATTCCCGCGACGAATGGAATATCCTGGCACAGGCGCTCGACTTCAGTGAATTAGAGGTGTCCGACCTGATGCGCCCGATCCATGAGATCGCCGCGTTACAACAATCGCTGTCCGTGCATGACAACCTGCAAATCATGTGCCGCAGCCGCTTCAGCCGTTATCCTTTTTTCGATAGCAATGGCGTCGATGTGCTCGGCGTCATCCATCTGAAGGACTTGTTCCTGGCCCAGCAGGACGGCAAGCCGATCGACAGCCTGAATCCCTATCTGCGACCGATCGAGTGTGTGTCGCCGCGCATGCCGGCGCAGGAACTGTTCCGACGCTTCCGCACCGGCGCCCCGCATTTTACGGTGGTCGGGCGCAAGGGGCACAAGCCGGAAGGCTTCATCACGCTGGACAATCTGCTGGGCGCGCTGGTGGGCGAAATTCGCGACGAATTCCGCCAGAATGACAATGACTGGACCCGACTCGATGACGGCACCTTGATCGGCAAGGGCAGCCTGCCGATCTTTTCGCTGGAGCGCATGCTCGGCCTCGATGTCGACCATGAAACCGGCAGGCTGGACGAGGTGGAATCGGTCGGTGGCCTGATCATGGCGCAACTCGGCGCCATTCCCGAGCAGGGCCAGAAAATTGAATTCGAGCAATTCGATGTCGTGGTCAAGAAAATGAACGGGCCGCGCATCCTGCTGGTACGGGTCTACCCAAGAGTCGGAACTGCGCCGACCATGGCACCGTGATCTCGCACGCCGATTGCGTGTGCCGGATACGTCTGGCTGCAAACTATACAAATAGCGAACGGATTGTTCGATCGCCAGGAACTATGCTGCTTATACAATCGGTAACACGATCGTCGCAACGAGGCGCCGATCACGGCCTCTAAGTTACACACGAAGGAGGTTATCATGCGCACAATTGTTATCCTGGCTTTGAGCGCTTTTATTGCCGGATGCGCAACGGATGCTGAACGCAGCGTTCAGCAGCAGCGCGAAGTTGAACGAATGATGGCGGTATATGGCCCGGCATGCCAGAAACTCGGCTTTGGTGCCGATTCGGACAGATGGCGCGATTGCGTGTTGCGACTGAGTGCGCAGGATAGTTTCGAGCGTTACAGCCGCGCGCCGAGCACGACGACCTGCTTTGGCGGACATCATGGCTTCCTGCAGTGCACGTCGTTCTGAAGCTATCGCGACAACAGAACCGGTGCTTGATGCGCATGCAGCGGTATCGAGACCGGCTGTATAGGGCAATCTGATGGCGAAGGCTGCTTGATGCCGGTGCCAGTGCGTGAATCCAGTCAAGGATTTTTAACATTGCAGGGGAGTATGAGTTAAAACCGCACTATTCCCCGCGTGTTTGCTGCGGCGTTAAAAATACTGCGGGTAGTATTTTTAACGCCGTATTTCATTTACTCGGTCGGCGGCACATAACCGACTGCCGCATCAGCACCCTCGCCAAAGAAATGCTTTTCCATCTGCGTCGCCAGATATTTACGGGCCCGCGCATCAGCCAGGTTCAAGCGGTTTTCATTGACCAGCATGGTCTGATGCTTGAGCCAGGCAGCCCAGGCTTCCTTTGACACATTCAGATAAATTTTCTTGCCCAATTCCCCCGGGTACGGCGGAAAATCGAGTCCTTCGGCTTCCTTGTTCAATTTAATACAGTGGATCATGCGAGCCATATACTTCTCCTGTGTGTTGGCTTTCCCGCGCGCGGGAATTGAATTTAATAGTGATACTGCCAGTATTCATGTTGTTTAGCATGGTTCGGCGCGACCTGCCGGCGGTCACAGCTGCTTGATCAGCACCTGCGATTTGCGCTGCCAGTTATACATGTGCAAGCGGTCCTTCGGCAATGCGTCGACAGTGGCGTGGGCGAAGCCGCGTTTCAGGAACCAGTGCGCGGTACGCGTTGTCAGCACGAATAGTTTGGTGAAGCCGGCGGCGCGCGCGCGGTTTTCCAAATGCTTCAGGATGCGCTCGCCATCGCCTTGTGCCTGCACCTCCGGATTGACGGTCAGGCAGGCCATCTCGGCCATTTTTTCAGCGGGGAACGGGTATAGCGCGGCGCAACCGAAAATCACGCCATCATGCTCAATCACCGAGAAATAATCGATTTCACGCTCGATCAATTCGCGACCGCGCTTGACCAGGGTGCCGTCGGCTTCCAGCGGTTCGATCAGCTTGATGATGCCGCCGACGTCTTCGATGGTCGCTTCGCGCAGGCTTTCCAGATTCTCGTGGCTGATCATGGCGCCGACGCCATCGTGGGTAAACAGTTCCAGCAACGCCGAGCCGTCAATCGAGAACGGCACGATGTGCGTGCGCGGCACGCCGTTGTGGCAAGCCTTGATCGCGTGCTGCAGGTAAAACGCCGAATCGGCCGGCAGGAAATCGGCCTTCAGCACTGCTTCGGCCTGGTGCGACGACAGTTCGTGGATCTCGACACCGGCTGCGTCCGTCATCATCGGTGTTTCGGTGATGAAAATCAGTTTATCCGCATGCAACGCCACCGCAGCCGATACCGCGACGTCTTCCATCGTCAGATTGAAGGCTTCGCCGGTCGGCGAGAAGCCGAGCGGCGACAGCAGCACCAGGCCGCCGGCACTCAGAATCGGGTGGATGGTCTCGGATGCGATCTTGCGCGCCTTGCCGGTCAGCTCCAGATCGACGCCGTCGATCACGCCGAGCGGCCGGGCGGTCACGAAATTGCCGGAAATGATGCGGATCGCCGCGTGCGCCATTGGCGTATTCGGCAAGCCCTGGCTGAAAGCCGCTTCGATATCGAGCCGCAACTCGCCGGCCGCTTCTTTCGCGCATTCCAGCGCGGCAGTATCGGTGATCCGGATGTCGTTGTGGAAACGACCCTCGACGTTCCGTAGCGCCAGCTGCTCGGCCACCTGCGGGCGCGAGCCGTGCACCAGCACCACCTTGATGCCGAGTGCATGCAATAACGACAAGTCTTGCGCCAGCACCGGCAACGCGCCGGCCATTACCAGTTCACCCGGGAAGGCCAGCACGAAGGTCTTGCCGCGGAAGGCGTGGATATATGGCGCGACCGAGCGCAGCCACTGGACGAAGAGTTCGGGATTTTCCATGTTGCGCATTATAATTCGCCCAGCCATGTCACAGCGTCGATCCCCACAAAAAACAATGCCAGCCAACCCCAGTCCGCAACCGCGCCGATCCGCCGACGGCGCCCCCTGCGGGCGTCAGCCATCCCAGCCACCAAAACCAAGCCAGGCGCCATTCCGCAATCCCTTGCCGCCGATTACGTTCCCGGAAGAATTGCCGGTATCGGGCCGGCGGGCTGAGATCGCGGCCGCGCTGCAGGCCAATCAGGTCATCATCGTGTGCGGTGAAACCGGATCCGGCAAGACCACCCAGTTGCCGAAAATCTGCCTTGAACTCGGGCGCGGACAGCTTGGCCTGATCGGCCATACCCAGCCGCGCCGCATTGCCGCGTCGTCAACCGCCAAGCGGATCGCGCAGGAACTGGGGACGCCGCTCGGCGAGCATGTCGGCTTCAAGGTGCGCTTCGCCGATACCCTGACCAAGGGCGCAACGGTCAAGCTGATGACCGACGGCATCCTGCTGGCCGAGACCCAGACCGACCCACTGCTGAAGCAATACGACACCATCATCATCGACGAGGCGCACGAACGCAGCCTGAACATCGATTTCCTGCTCGGTTACCTGAAGCAGTTGCTGCCACGGCGACCGGACCTGAAACTGATCATCACGTCGGCCACCATCGACGCCGACCGTTTTGCCCGGCATTTCGGTCAAGCTGACAAGCCGGCGCCGGTGATCGAGGTCTCCGGGCGCCTGTACCCGGTCGAAATACGCTACCGGCCGGTTGATGGGCTCCTCCCCCTTCAAGGGGGAGGTCGGGAGGGGGATGGGATTGCGGCGACAGGCTTGAAACCCATCCCCACCCCGTCCCTCCCCTTGAAGGGGAGGGGGAGAATGGGAGAAGCGCAGCGTCGAGAGCAGCGCGACCTGATGGACGCGGTGGTCGATGCGGTCGACGAGCTGAGCCGGATCGGTTCCGGCGACGTGCTGGTATTTTTGCCCGGCGAGCGCGAAATCCGCGATACCGCCGAAGCACTGCGCAAACACCATCCGCCACATATTGAGATCCTGCCGCTGTTCGCGCGGCTGTCGGCACAAGAGCAGGAGCGCGTGTTCAAGAGCTCGCATGCGCGCCGCATCGTGCTGGCCACCAACGTCGCCGAGACCTCGCTGACCGTTCCCGGCATCCGCTACGTGGTCGATGCCGGGCTGGCGCGGGTCAAGCGCTACAGCTATCGCAACAAGGTCGAGCAATTGCAGATCGAGCCGATCGCACAATCGGCCGCCAATCAGCGCACCGGACGCTGCGGCCGGGTGGCGGCCGGCGTCTGTATCCGCTTGTACGACGAGCAGGACTATCTGCTGCGGCCGAAATTTACCGAGCCGGAAATCCTGCGCTCGTCGCTGGCCGCGGTCATCCTGCGCATGAAGTCGCTGCATCTGGCCGATGTCGAGACCTTTCCTTTCATCGAACCGCCGCCGGGCCGTGCGATCGCCGACGGTTATCAGTTATTGCAGGAACTCGGTGCAGTCGATGACGGTAACCAGCTCACCACACTTGGCAGGAAGCTGGGCAAGTTGCCGCTCGATCCGCGCGTCGGCCGCATGATCCTGGCGGCGCTGGACAACGTCTGCCTATCCGAAATGCTGATCATCGCATCGGCACTGTCGGTCCAGGACCCGCGCGACCGGCCGTTGGAAGCGCAGGCCGCCGCCGATGCCGCGCACAAGAAATTCGCCGACGAAAAATCAGAATTTCAAAGTTACCTGAAGATCTGGAAATGGTTTGACGAGGCGATCGAACACAAGAAAACCAACCGCCAGCTGCAGGATAATTGTCGCGCCAACTTCCTGTCGCAACTGCGGCTGCGCGAATGGCGCGACGTCCATTCGCAACTGCTGACCATCGTGCGCGAACAGGGCTGGCGCCTGAACGAGGCGCCCGCAACTTATGAGAACCTGCACACGGCGTTGTTGACCGGTTTGCTCGGCAACCTCGGTTTCAAGTCCGATGAGGATGCCCACTATCTGGGCGCGCGCGGCATCAAATTCCACATCTGGCCGGGTTCCAGTTTGCTCAAGAAGGCAGGGCGCTGGCTCGTCGCCGCCGAACTGGTCGACACCACGCGGCTGTATGCACGCTGCGTGGCGCAGATCCAGCCGGAATGGCTGGAACGCGTCGGCGGTCATCTGTTGAAGAAATCCTACGGCGAACCGCGCTGGGAGAAGAGCAGCGGCCAGGTGTCGGCCTACGAACGCGCGACCCTGTACGGCCTGGTGGTGTACAGCCAGCGCCGCATCAACTACGGCGCGATCAACCCGACCGAAGCGCGCGAGCTGTTCATCCGCGACGGGCTGGTCGGCGGTGAATTCAACACTCGCGCACCGTTCCTGGCACACAACCAGAAGCTGGTGCGTGAGATCGAAAACCTGGAACACAAATCGCGTCGCCTGGACGTGCTGGTCGATGACGAACTGATCGCCGCGTTCTACGACAAACTGCTGCCGCCCGACATCTGCAACGCCATTGCGTTTGAAAAATGGTACAAGGATGCCGCCGCAAACAATCCGCAGCTGCTGGTCCTGAGCCGCGACGAACTGATGCGGCACGAAGCGGCCGGCGTCACCACCGACCTGTTCCCGAAACAGATGACGGTGGCCGGGGTCGAGATGGCGCTGACCTATCACTTCGAACCCGGCAGCCTGCGTGACGGTGTGACCCTCGCGGTGCCCTTGTATGCGCTGAACCAGGTAGCGCAGGATCGCTGCGACTGGCTGGTGCCCGGCATGTTGAAGGAAAAGACCCATCTGCTGCTGAAATCGCTGCCGCAAAAACTGCGCCGTCACTGCGTGCCGTTGCCGGACTATGCCGCCGGATTCTGCGAGCGGGTGCAGGCGGCCTCGGCTTTCGGCAGGGGCAATCTGCTCGATGCCATCATCGCCGATATCCGTGAACAGACCAGTCTCGCGGTCAAGCTGAGCGACTTCAAGAGCGAGACCTTGCCGGCGCATCACTTCATGAATTTCAAGGTGATCGACGAGCATGGGCGGCAACTCGACATGGGCCGCAATCTGGCCTGCTTGCAAGGCGAGCTGGGCGGGCAGGCGCGCGCCAGTTTCCAGAAGCTGGCGGTTTCCACTACCGGCAGCAATGACTCCCTCCCCTTCAAGGGGAGGGCTGGGGAGGGGATGGGTTCAGCATCCGGCACAACCCATCCCCCACCCAACCTCCCCCTAGAAGGGGGAGGAGCGAAAGCGGGAACGTCTGCGACAGCGTATGGAAATCTCACCACCTGGACCTTCGGCGAACTGCCGGAACTGCTCGAAATCACGAAGGGCAAGCTGACCCTGATCGGCTTCCCGGCGCTGGTCGACAAGGCCACGCATTGCGATCTGGAAGTGTTTGATGACCCGGCCGTCGCGGCGCGCACGCACCGGATCGGGCTGCGCCGCCTGTTTGCGCTACAACTGAAGGAGCAACTCAAATATCTTGAGAAGAACATCCCCGGCCTGCAGCAGATGGGCATGCAGTTCATGCCGCTCGGCACGCAGGAGGAATTGCGTGACCAGATACTGAACACGGCACTGGAGATCGCCTGCCTGCAGGAACCGCTGCCGACCAATGTCGAACAGTTCAACCAGCGCAAGGACGAGGGCAAGTCGCGGCTCGGTCTGCTGGTCAACGAGATAGCGCGGCTGCTGGCGCAGATACTGACCGAATTCCATGCGCTGCCGAAGAAGCTGCAGGGCGTAAAGGGACATGCCCAAGCCGGCGCCGACCTGCAGACGCAGCTGCAGGCGCTGGTTGGCAAGCGCTTCCTGGTCGATAACGATTACGCGCAGCTGGCGCATTTCCCGCGCTACCTGAAGGCGATCAATGTGCGCATCGACAAGCTGCGCGCGGACCCGGCACGCGACGCCAAATGGCTGGCCGAATGGAACCAGGTGGCCGCGCCGTATCAGCGCGCCGTGAAAGACCGGCAGGGCAGCAAGCAGGTCGACCCAAAAATGATCGAGTTTCGCTGGATGCTGGAGGAGTTGCGCGTGTCGCTATTCGCGCAGGAGTTGCGCACGCCAATGCCGGTGTCGGTCAAGCGCTTGCAAAAAGTGTGGGAGTCGCTGCAACGTTGATGGCCCAAACCGTCCCGCGGCATGCTTCATCCGCGCGGCGTGGGCTGCGACATCGCCATCGCACCGCATTGTTGCGATGCAGTAATTCTGCTTGACGCAAGGCCGACGCGCGGCTTACAATCCGCCCGTTTTCATTTTGCGGAGACCCTTTCATGGGTACTTGTTCCAGTGGCTGTTGTTGCCGACCTGTAGTCGGCGCTGCCTTGGCAAGATAAAGCAGGATTCCCCTGCCGTCATCTCGCCACCGGCGGATGATGGTGTCTCAAGGTTCAGGAATCATTTCTGAACCGTCTGATTTCCAGAAACAACTCATTTTATTGTCAAATCCCGGTCTTCAAGCTGCAGGATTTGCCATGCATTTGCTTCGAAACGTCGTGCTGCGCAACTAGCCGTGCACGCAACGCGACGTGTCGATCATGCGGACTCGTGCCAATCAAAGGCTCTTTGCGTCAACCTTGTTCATGTTTCAAGAGCGGTCGGCTGCGTCATTGCGCCGTCATATTCGTGCTTGACACTGGACGATTGCGGGCAGAGGTGTGTCGTGTCGAAAAAGAACAAGAAACTGTGGGTGGCCGCATGGCTGGTTGTCTGTGCAACCAGCGTCGCGGTGGCGCATGCGGAAGAGCTACAGGATGAAAACTGGAACGCGAAATTCCAGACCACCTATATCTGGCAGACCAAGCCATCGTTTAACGCCGCCTATTCCGGCCAGAACAGTCTGAAGCCGGGACACGAAAAGGCCTATTCGTTTTCGGCCACAGCGGCGTTCGGCTGGCGCCCGTGGGACGGTGCCGAGTTGTATCTCGATCCCGAACTGCTGCAGGGCGTGCCCTTGTCGAACCTGACCGGGCTGGCAGGGCTGTCGAACGCGGAACAGCAAAAATCGAGCGGTCCCAACCCGGTGCTGTATCGTGCCCGCCTGTTCCTGCGCCAGAGCTGGAACCTGGGCGGCGAGACTAAAACGGTCGAATCGGATGTCAACCAGCTGGCCGGCAAGGTCGACGCAAGACGCCTGGTCGTGACCGTTGGCAATCTGTCCGTCATCGACCTGTTTGACGGTAACGGCTTCGCCCACGACCCGCGCAGCCAGTTCATGAACACAGCGCTGGCGACCAACGGTGCCTACGACTATGCGTCCGATGCGCGCGGGTATACCTGGGGCGCGGCGGCGGAATATTTCTACGACGACTGGACGTTGCGCGCCGGACGTTTCCGGCAACCGCTTGAGTCGAACGGATTGCCGCTCGACTCGGGCATCTTCAAGCATTTCGGCGACCAGATCGAGCTGGAACATGCGCATACCGTGGGCGGGCAGGGCGGCAAGCTGCGTCTGCTGGCATTTCGCAACGCCGCCAGCATGGGCAGTTTCCGCGATGCGCTGTTCGACGCGCAAGCCAGTGGCGGCGTCCCGAGTGTTGCACGAGTTCGCAAGGAGAGCATCAAGTACGGCTTCGGTGTCGGATTCGAACAAAACCTGACACCCGATATCGGCGTATTTGCACGCGCCGGCTGGAACGATGGTGCGACCGAGGCGTACGCCTTTGCCGAGATCGAGCGCGCCCTGTCCGCTGGCGCAGCGTTCAAGGGGACGTCATGGGGACGCCACGACGACGTGCTCGGGCTGGCGCTGGCGCGTAATGGTTTGTCCGCCGCACATCGGGATTATCTGGCCGCCGGCGGCGTCGGCGCCTTCATCGGCGACGGCCGCCTGAACTATCGGCCCGAGACCGTGCTGGAAGCGTATTACAACATCAAGCTGGTGAAACACGTGTCGGCTACGGTGGACGTGCAGCGCATCGCCAATCCCGCCTATAACGCCGATCGCGGTCCTGTGACTGTCGGTTCGATTCGTTTGCACGCAGAATTCTAGGAATTGAACATGAATCTGAACCTGAATATCCTCAAGGACAGCTTCGTCGGCTTCGTCCGCAGCCACGGCATGACACGCCATTTCCGGCGGCTGGCGGTGCTGGACATGTTCAAGGGCAGCGCCGCATCCAGAGAGGTGCCGCCGTCGCTGGCACAGACGCTGATCGCTGCGGCGCAAGCCGATACCGCCGCCTTGCTGGCGAGGCTCAATAGCCGCGTCGATGGCTTGACCGAAGCGGAAGCCGATGATATCCGCGCACAGGTCGGCCTGAACGAGGTCCAGCATGAAAAACCGTTGCCATGGTGGATGCACCTGTGGCAATGCTACAAGAATCCGTTCAACCTGCTGCTGACGGTACTGGCACTGGTGTCCTACTACACCGAGGACATGAAGGCAACGATCGTGATCGGCACGATGGTGGTGCTGTCGACCTTGATGCGCTTCGTACAGGAGCTGCGCTCCAACAAGGCGGCCGACCAGCTCAAGGAGATGGTCAGCAATACCGCCACCGTGCTGCGCCGTGATCCGGAGCAGCGCTATTCACACGACGATGCCGATGCGGCGCTGCGCTTGCTCGACATGACCCTGCATCCGAAGGGCGTCAAGCGCATCGAGCTGCCGATCAAGCACCTGGTGCCGGGCGATATCGTCCAGCTCGCCGCCGGCGACATGATTCCGGCCGATCTGCGCGTGCTGACGGCCAAGGATCTGTTTATCAGTCAAGCGGCGATGACCGGCGAATCGCTGCCGGTCGAAAAATTTGCGGTGCATCGCGGCAGCGAAGCCGGCAATCCGCTGGAGCTGGACAACCTGTGCTTCATGGGTACCAACGTGGTCAGCGGGTCGGCCACGTCAGTGGTGATCGGCACCGGCAACCAGACTTATTTCGGCGCCATCGCCGAGCGCGTGACCGCCAGTGATCGCGGCCCGACCGCGTTCCAGTCCGGCGTCAATCGCGTCAGCTGGCTGCTGATCCGCTTCATGTTGGTGATGACGCCCATCGTGTTGCTGATCAACGGTTTCACCAAGGGCGACTGGGTCGAGGCCGCGCTGTTCGCACTGTCGGTCGCGGTCGGCCTGACACCGGAAATGTTGCCGATGATCGTCACTTCGACCCTGGCCAAGGGCGCGGTGACGCTGTCGCGCCAGAAGGTGATCGTCAAGCGGCTCGACGCGATTCAGAATTTCGGCGCGATGGATGTGCTGTGCACCGACAAGACCGGCACCCTGACCCAGGACAAGATTTTTCTGGAACGCCATACCGATATCTACGGCCAGCCTTACGACGCGGTGCTGCAATACGCCTACCTGAACAGCTATTACCAGACCGGCCTGAAGAACCTGCTCGATGTCGCGGTGCTGGAACACGCGGAATTGCAGCGCGAAATGAGTGTCGCCTCGGCCTATCGCAAGGTCGATGAAATTCCGTTTGATTTCGAACGCCGTCGCATGTCGGTGGTCGTCAGCGAACGCGAGGATCACCACGAGCTGATCTGCAAGGGCGCGCTGGAAGAAATGGTGTCGATCTGCACCCATGCATGGGAGGACGGCCGGGCCGTGCCGCTGACGACACAATTGCTGAGCCAGATCCGAGCCACCACCGCCGCGCTGAACGGCGAGGGCTTGCGGGTGGTGGCGGTAGCGGCCAAGGATTTGCCGCCCACCAAGGAAGTGTACGGCGTCGCGGATGAATCGGATCTGGTCCTGATCGGCTACATTGCGTTTCTTGATCCGCCGAAGGAATCGACGCGGCCCGCGATCGCCGCGTTGAACCGGCACGGGGTCGAGGTCAAGGTGCTGACCGGCGACAATGAACTGGTGACGGCCAAGATCTGCCGCCAGGTCGGATTGGCGGTGCAGGGCATGCTGCTCGGCGCCGAGGTTGAACGGATGAGCGATGCGGAATTGGCGATCGCGGTCGAGAGCACCACGGTGTTTGCCAAGCTGAGCCCGATGCACAAGGAACGTATCGTGCGCGTGCTGCATGACAACGGCCATGTGGTCGGCTTCATGGGCGACGGCATCAACGATGCGGCGGCCTTGCGCGCGGCCGATATCGGGATCTCGGTCGATACCGCGGTCGATATCGCGAAGGAGGCGGCCGATCTGATCCTGCTCGAAAAGAGCTTGATGGTGCTGGAAGAGGGCGTGCTGGAAGGGCGCCGCACGTTCGCCAACATGCTCAAGTACATCAAGATGACGGCCAGCTCCAACTTCGGCAATGTATTTTCGGTACTGATCGCCAGCGCCTTCTTGCCCTTCCTGCCGATGCTGCCGCTGCATCTGCTGGTGCAGAACCTGTTGTATGACGTGTCGCAGATTGCGATCCCGTTCGACAATGTCGATGATGAATTCCTGCAGAAACCGCAGCGCTGGAATCCGGCCGACATCGGCCGCTTCATGGTGTATTTTGGCCCGATCAGTTCGATTTTTGACATCACGACGTTCGCGCTGATGTGGTACGTCTTCGGCGCCAACACGCTGCAGCACCAGACCCTGTTCCAGTCCGCCTGGTTCATCGAGGGACTGCTGTCGCAGACCCTGATCGTGCACATGATCCGGACCCAGAAGATCCCGTTTATCCAGAGTCGTGCGTCGTGGCCGCTGCTGGGCATGACGATCGTCATCATGGTGCTCGGGGTCATGCTGCCGATGTCGCTGGTCGCCCATTATTTCAAGCTGCAGGCATTGCCGATATCGTATTTTTACTGGCTGTTTGCCATTCTGCTGGCCTATGGCGGCCTGACGCAGGCGATGAAGGGATGGTACGCGCGGCGTTACGGCTGGCAGTAGTCCGACAACCGCCTGGGTTTCGGACATGGCGGGCGGAGTGTGTGAAAATGACACTCCGGTTCAACTTTGGAGTGTCAGCATGCCCCGTCCGATGCGTTTGATTGCCGTCACTGTCGCGTTCATCCTGTCCGGTTTGCTGGCGTGGCCGGCGTCGGCGCAGAACGTGATCAAGATGTCGACCACCACCAGCACCGAGAACTCCGGCCTGCTCGGCTATCTTCTGCCGGCATTCGAGGCCAGCAGCGGCATCAAGGTACAGGTAATTTCGGTCGGGACCGGCAAGGCGCTGGAACTGGCCAAAAACGGCGATGTCGATGTGACGCTGGTGCATGCGCGCCCGGCGGAAGACAAATTTGTCGCTGACGGACATGGCGTGAACCGGCGCGACGTGATGTACAACGACTTCATCATCGTCGGCCCGGCCAGCGATCCGGCTGGCATCAGAGGCGGTCGCGATGTGTTGGCCGCACTGCGGAAAATCGCCGACAGCAAGGCCAGATTCATTTCGCGCGGCGACAATTCCGGTACCGACCAGATGGAGAAAAGTTATTGGAAATTGCTGGGTATCGTGCCGACTGGCAATAATTACCTGGTGGCTGGCCTTGGCATGGGGGAAGTATTGACCATGGCTGGGGAGCTGCAGGGGTACACCTTGAGCGACCGCGCCACTTACGGCGCGTACCGCGCCAAGAGCGGCTTGGCGGTCCTGGTCGAAGGCGACCCCAGAATGTTCAACCCGTATGGCATCATCGCGGTCAATCCGGCCAAGTACAAGGACATCAATTACCAGGGGGCGATGCGGCTGATCGACTGGATCACGTCGGCGCCGGGGCAGAAAAAAATCGCCGAATTCCGGGTCGATGGCCAGCAACTGTTTTTTCCGTCAGCCCAACGCTGAGCGTGGTTCACCACCACCAACCACTCTCTGTCACACCATCCTCGCCACCATGGACAGCATCGACCTGGAAGTCTTAAAAGCCTGTGCGCAATGGATCGCCGACGGCCAGCCTTGCGCGCTGGTGACCGTGGTCCGCACCTGGGGCTCCAGCCCGCGACCGGAAGGCGCGACGCTGGCGATTCGCAACGATGGCTGTGTGGTCGGGTCTGTGTCCGGCGGCTGCATCGAGGACGATCTGATCGCACGCGTCCGCCGCGAAGGCATCCGGCGGACGTTGCCGGAACTGGTTCGCTACGGCATCAGCGCCGATGAGGCGCACCGCTTTGGTCTGCCGTGCGGTGGCACGATTGAACTGGTCATCGAGCCGCTGTCCAGTACCAGTATGGTCGCCGCGCTATTGCAGCGCTTGGAAAATCACGAGCTGATCGCGCGCCGGGTCGACTTGCGGAGCGGCGCGGTGACCTTGGTCCCGGGTCACGCGGGCCAAGCCATGCAGCTGTCCCAGCACGCTCTCACCACCTTGCATGGCCCGCGCTGGCGCTTGCTGATCATCGGTGCCGGTCAGTTATCGCGCTTTCTGGCGCAGATCGCAGCCGGCATGGATTACCACGTGATTGTCTGCGATCCGCGTGCGGAATACCGCATTGGATGGAACCTGCCTGGCGTCGACGTGGTCCATGCGATGCCCGATGACCTGGTGCTGACCATGAAGCCCGACGCGCGCTGTGCGGTTGTGGCGCTGACGCACGACCCCAAGCTGGACGACCTGGCCCTGATGGAGGCGCTGAAATCGGAGGCCTTCTATGTCGGCGCGATCGGCTCACGCATCAATAACGCGAAACGCCGCGAACGGCTAGCCCAGTTCGAGCTGAACGCAGCGCAACTGGCGCGGCTGCACGGCCCAATCGGTCTCTACATCGGCAGCAAAACGCCGGCGGAAATTGCCATTTCGATCATGGCAGAACTGACTGCCGTCAAGAATGGCGTCGCCTTGCCGGACGCCATGCGGGTCGAACATGCCAAGGCCGCAATGCATTGAGCATTATTGTTGCAGTTAGTCTTTCCTACTGGCGGTCGAGCAGGGCTTTTCGCGTAAAATCTCGTTCAAACCGGCACCATGTTGGTCCGCTGCTATCTTTGAAGAATACCTACCAATGACAATCAAGTCTGATAAATGGATCCGCCGCATGGCGCAAGAAACCGGCATGATCGAACCGTTCGAGCCGGGTCAGGTCCGCGAGGCCAACGGCCACAAGATCGTGTCCTACGGCACCTCGTCGTATGGCTACGATATTCGCTGTGCCGATGAATTCAAGATTTTCACCAATATCAACAGCACCATCGTCGACCCCAAGAATTTCGATGAGAACTCCTTCGTCGATATCAAGAGCGATGTCTGCATCATCCCGCCCAATTCGTTCGCGTTGGCGCGTACCATCGAATACTTCCGCATCCCGCGCAGCGTGCTCACCATCTGCCTGGGAAAATCGACCTACGCGCGCTGCGGCATCATTGTCAACGTCACGCCGTTCGAACCGGAGTGGGAGGGCTACGTGACGCTGGAGTTTTCCAACACGACGCCGCTGCCGGCAAAAATTTACGCCGGCGAGGGCTGCGCCCAGGTGCTGTTCTTTGAAAGCGATGAAGTATGCGAAACCTCGTACAAGGATCGCGGCGGCAAATACCAGGGACAGCGCGGAGTGACGCTGCCCAAGGCCTGATGATGTCCGGCCACGGATAATCAGGTCCCATGCCGATTGCATTTCTCCGTCGTCTGACCGGGAAAGTGCGTACTGTCGACGCCAATCGGCAACTCGGCCTGTCGCTTGCGTTCGTGGCAGGTGCGGCGAATGCCGGCGGATTCCTGGCGGTGAATCAATACACCTCGCATATGACCGGCATCGTGTCAGCCATGGCCGACCAACTGGCCTTGGGAAACGTCACACTGGCATTGGCGGGATTGGGGGCGCTGCTGTCGTTTATCGCGGGCGCGGCCAGTTCCTCATTGCTGATCAACTGGGCGCGCCATCGTCGGCTACACAGCGAGTATGCCTTGTCGCTGCTGCTGGAGGCCGCGCTGCTGTTGTGCTTTGGCCTGCTGGGCGGCAATCTCGCGCTGCATATGGGCTTATTTGTGCCGCTGACCGTGATGCTGCTGTGCTTCATCATGGGCTTGCAAAACGCGATCATCACCAAGCTCTCGAAGGCCGATATCCGCACCACGCATGTCACCGGTATCGTGACCGACATCGGCATCGAGCTTGGCAAATGGCTGTACTGGAATCCCAACAAGGACAACCCGGATCAATTCCTGGTCTTTGCCAACCGTCAAAAATTACGCCTGCTGTCGCTGTTGTTGCTGATGTTTTTCTCCGGCGGCTTGGTTGGCGCCGTCGGCTTCAAGCACATCGGTTTTTTGTCGACGATTCCGCTGGCGATGATCTTGTTGCTGCTGGCCGTCGTGCCGGTGGTGGACGATCTGCTGGAGCGATGGCGAGCCTAGCGGCAGTGCAGGTTTCTCCGCTGCTTGCGCAATCAATTTGAGTGCGACGGCAACCGGCCGGACGCAGCCGGCGCGTTACCATCGAGAGCGTTTCGCTTACTGGCGGACACAATCCACAAAATACCCGCGCTTGCCGTCCACTTCGCGTTTCACCAGCCCGTGTACATCGGTTTCGAAGCCGGGGAAGCGCTCGTTGAAGTCACGCGCGAACTTCAGGTAATCGACGATCGTCTTGTTGAAGCGCTCGCCCGGGATCAGCAGCGGAATGCCCGGCGGGTAGGGCGTTAGCAGGATCGAGGTGATGCGACCTTCCAGTTCGTCGATCGGCACGCGGTCGATTTCGCGATGCGCCATCTTGGCAAACGCGTCCGACGGCTTCATCGCCGGTTGCATGTCCGACAGGTACATCTCGGTAGTCAGACGCGCTACGTCATACGCCTTGTAGAAGTCGTGAATCTGCTGGCACAGGTCGCGCAGACCGATACGCTCGTAGCGCGGGTTGGCAGCGGCGAATTCCGGCAGGATGCGCCAGATCGGCTGGTTCTTGTCGTAGTCGTCCTTGAACTGCTGCAGTGCGGTCAGCAGTGTGTTCCAGCGGCCCTTGGTGATGCCGATGGTGAACATGATGAAGAATGAATACAGCCCGCATTTTTCGATGATGACGCCGTGTTCGGCCAGGTATTTGGTGACGATCGAGGCCGGGATGCCGGTTTCGCCGAACTTGCCGTCCAGCGACAGTCCGGGCGTGACCACGGTCGCCTTGATCGGGTCGAGCATGTTGAAACCCGGCGCCAACTTGCCAAACCCGTGCCAGTCGTCCTCGGCATTGATCATCCAGTCTTCGCGCGAGCCAATGCCGTCTTCGGAGAAATTGTCCGGTCCCCATACCTGGAACCACCAGTCCTTGCCCCATTCCTGATCGATCTTCTTCATCGCGCGCCGGAAGTCGAGCGCTTCCAGGATCGACTCTTCGACCAGCGCGGTACCGCCCGGTGCTTCCATCATCGCGGCGGCCACGTCGCACGAGGCGATGATCGCATACTGCGGCGAGGTCGAGGTGTGCATCAGATAGGCTTCATTGAAGGCGTCCTGATCGAGCTTGACCGACTCCGATTCGCGTACCAGGATCTGCGACGCCTGCGACAATCCGGCCAGCAGCTTGTGCGTCGATTGGGTCGAGAAGATCATCGATTCCTTGGCGCGCGGGCGGTCGCGACCGATCGCATGCATGTCCTTGTAGAAATCGTGGAAGGTCGCATGCGGCAACCACGCTTCGTCGAAATGCAGGGTGTCAATTTTGCCGTCCAGCATTTCTCTGAGCGTCTCGACGTTGTAGATCACGCCGTCGTAGGTCGATTGCGTGATGGTCAGGATGCGCGGCTTCTTGTTGGTGGCTTCACGCGCAAACGGATTGGCTTCGATCTTGCGCGCAATGCTTTCCGGCGTGAATTCTTCCAGCGGAATCGGCCCGATGATGCCGAGGTGGTTGCGGGTCGGCATCAAAAATACCGGGATCGCACCGCACATGATGATCGAGTGCAGGATCGACTTGTGGCAGTTGCGGTCGACCACCACGATGTCGCCCGGCGCGACGGTCGAGTGCCACACCATCTTGTTGCTGGTGCTGGTGCCGTTGGTGACGAAATAACAATGGTCGGCATTGAAGATGCGCGCTGCGTTGCGCTCGGATGCCGCAACCGGGCCGGTGTGGTCGAGCAACTGGCCGAGCTCTTCGACCGCATTGCAGACGTCGGCGCGCAGCATGTTCTCGCCGAAAAACTGGTGGAACATCTGGCCGATAGGCGATTTCAAAAACGCCACGCCGCCCGAATGGCCGGGGCAATGCCAGGAGTAAGAACCGTCATTCGCATAATGCACGAGTGCGCGGAAGAAGGGCGGCGCCAAGCCATCCAGATACGATTTGGCTTCGCGGATGATATGGCGCGCGACGAATTCCGGCGTGTCCTCGAACATGTGAATGAAGCCATGCAGTTCGCGCAGGATATCGTTGGGAATATGGCGCGAAGTGCGGGTTTCGCCGTACAGATAGATCGGGATGTCGGCGTTCTTGTAACGGATTTCTTCGACGAACGCGCGCAGGGATTTCAGCGCGTGATCGGTTTCTTCATCGGTGCCGCCGCCGAATTCTTCGTCGTCGATCGACAAAATGAAAGCCGAGGCGCGCGATTGCTGCTGCGCGAATTGCGACAAATCGCCGTAGCTGGTCACACCCAGCACCTCCATCCCCTCTTTCTCCATGGCATCCGCTAGCGCGCGTATGCCGAGGCCGGAAGTGTTTTCGGAACGGAAATCTTCGTCGATGATGACGATGGGGAAGCGGAATTTCATCGGGATCTCCAACAAGAGCGAATTACGTGAATGACGTCACGGCCATTGCCGGCCGGTCTCGTGAACCGGCGCGCCGGTGCGTCAAAAAATAAGCCTGAATTTTCGCAGATATGCAGCTTACGTGGTGGAAAAATGCCGTGCTAGGGCAGATTAAGTGATCTCGCCAGTTGTCATTGCTGCAAGTCGGCGCGCCGGCGCGCAAACCATCAAGTCGATGCGGCTGCAGCCCCGATGCATCCGATCAGCTTCCACTGCGGCCCAATTCCGAAGCAGTGGAGGGAAGCCAGGCCAGCCGGCGAATCCGGCGCCCGGCGGCGCTTTCCGGAGCGCCAAACTCCACATTAACGCCGGGCAATTGGCGGCAAATTGGCGTGATCGCAGCAGATCGTGCCGGCACATGTTTTTTTCTGGCTTGCGCGCGACCAAGCGCCGGGCCTGCTACGGTGCAATACAAATATACAAATTCATATCTTCTGGTACACAATGCAAGCTTAGGGTGAATTCCGACGCCGGGGACAGTGGCGCATTCAGACGGATTCATATATTAAGTTCCGCGACCAACTCGAACGAGTTGATCGCCATCCATGGAGATATAAGAGAATGCTAAAAAATGGCTCACTAATTCTCAAGACCGGCCTGGTCGCCATCCTGTGCGCGTATGCCGGCATGGCTGTCGCAGCAAAAACCCTGGTGTTTTGCTCGGAAGGCAGCCCCGAAGGTTTTAATCCCCAGCTTTTCACGACCGGCACCACGCATGATGCGTCGTCGGTGCCGATGTACAACCGTCTGGTCGAGTTTGACCGTGGCAACCTCAACATCGTTCCTGCCTTGGCCGATTCGTGGGACGTCTCGCCGGATGGCCTGACCTACACGTTCAAGCTGCGCAAGGGCGTCAAGTTCCACAGCAGCGCGAAATTCAAGCCGACCCGCGACTTCAATGCCGACGATGTGCTGTTTACCTACAACCGGATGGCCGATCCGAGTCACCCGTACCATAAACTGGCGGCCGGCCAGACCTTTGCCTATTTTGAAGACATGGGCATGAGCAAGATTGTCGACAAGCTGGAAAAGGTCGACGACCAAACCGTGCGCTTCAAGCTGAAGCATCCTGAAGCGCCGTTCCTCGCCAATATGGCGATGGATTTCGCCTCGATCCTGTCGGCGGAATATGCCGACAAGATGAAGGCGGCCGGAACGCCCGATACGGTCGATCGCGAGCCGATCGGGACTGGCGCCTTCCAGTTGGCGTCTTACCAGAAGGACGCGATCATTCGCTACAAGGCCTTCGACCAGTACTGGGATGGCCGCCCGAAGATCGATAATCTGGTGTACGCGATCACCCCGGACGCCTCGGTGCGCTACGCCAAGCTGAAGGCAGGCGAATGCCATGTGATGGCGTTCCCGAAACCAGCCGACATCGCCACCATGAAGACCGACCCCGCCATCAACTTGCAAGTCAAGGAAGGCCTGAATATCGGCTATGTGGCCTTCAACGTCGAGAAAAAGCCGTTTGACAACAAATTCGTGCGCCAGGCGTTGAGCATGGCGATCGACAAGTCAACGATCCTGAAAACGGTGTTCCAGGGCGCCGGCCATCCGGCCAAGAATTTGATTCCGCCGACCATGTGGGGCTTCAACGACCAGGTCAAGGATTATCCCTACGATGTCGCGAAGGCCAAGGAACTGCTGGCCAAGGGCGGCTATCCGAACGGCACCGAAGTCGAGCTGTGGTATCTGCCGGTCAGCCGTCCTTACAACCCGGACGGCAAACGGATGGCCGAACTGATCCAGGCCGACTGGGCCAAGATCGGCGTCAAGACCAAGCTGACCACCTATGAATGGACCGAATACCGCAAGCGCAGCAAGACCGGCGAGCAGCATGCGATGATGTTCGGCTGGTCCGGCGACAATGGCGATCCGGACAATTTCTTCGGCCCGATCCTTTCCTGCGAAGCGGTCAAGGGTGGCGGCAACGTCTCGCGCTGGTGCAACAAGGATTTCGAGGACCAGTTCCAGAAGGCCAAAACCACGCCGAAACAGGGCGAGCGCGCCAAGTTCTATGAAAAGGCCCAGGAAATCGCGCACGAAGAAGCACCGGTGATCTACATCGCAAATTCGGTCCGGTATACGCCGGTGCGCAAGGAAGTGGTCGGCTTCAAGATGGATGCGACATCCCACCATTATTTCGACAAGGTCGATCTGCTCAAGTAAGCCGGACCGGCGCCTTGCTCAAGCGCTAGAAGTTGCAAGCATGGTGACGGCGGAGCGATCATCCGTTATCATGCTGCACCGCCGGGCGGATCGATCGCGATCGCCCGGCGGTGGCGTCAATGCCCTTATCCATCCTATCCCGATGGGTACTTCGGGTACTGCGCGCCTATTGAACTGGTAGCGGCCCACAAGGCTGGCTACTGCTGTAGTTGCTGCTCAACCATCAATCGAACAGGGTAACTCAATGTTTGGATTCCTCCTGCGTCGTGCGGGATTGGTCATTCCGACCTTTCTCGGCATAACGCTACTTGTGTTTGCGCTGATCCATCTGATTCCCGGCGACGCCGTCGAAGCCATGTCCGGTGAGCGCGGCATGGAACCGGCGCGCTACGCCCAGCTGGTACATGAATTCGGCCTCGACCAGCCACTGTACGCCCAATATTTCGATTATCTCGGCCATGTCTTCAAGGGTGATCTCGGTGCATCGATCACCACCCACGAGCCGGTGCTGCGCGAATTCCTGTCACTGTTTCCAGCCACGCTCGAACTGTCGACCTGCGCGATGCTGCTGGCGCTGGTGATCGGCCTGCCGGCCGGCATCCTGGCCGCGTTGAAGCGCAATACCTTTCTCGATTATTCGGTGATGGGCGGCTCGCTGACCGGCTACTCGATGCCGATTTTCTGGTGGGCACTGCTGCTGATCCTGCTGTTCTCGGTGACGCTGGGCTGGACCCCGGTGTCGGGCCGCATCGATATCCTGTACGACCTGCAGCCGGTGACCGGCTTCATGCTGATCGACAGCCTGCTGTCCGGTGAGCCGGGCGCATTCAAGTCCGCCGCTTCTCATCTCATCCTGCCGGCCATCGCGCTCGGTACCATCCCGCTGGCGGTGATTGCGCGCATGACGCGCTCGGCGATGTTGGAAGTATTGCGCGAGGACTATGTCCGTACCGCCCGCGCCAAGGGCCTGTCGCGCTGGCGCGTGATCGGCGTGCACGCCTTGCGCAACGCGCTGATTCCGGTAGTCACCATCATCGGCCTCCAAGTCGGCACCATGCTGGCCGGCGCGATCCTGACCGAATCGATCTTTGCCTGGCCCGGCATCGGTAAGTGGCTGGTGGAGGCGATCCATCGTCGCGATTATCCGGTGGTGCAGGGCGGTATCCTGCTGTCGGCGACCATCATCATCGTGGTCAATCTGCTTGTCGATGTCCTGTACGGCGTCATCAATCCACGCATCAGCCATAAATCATGAGCAACACAACTATCACGCCTCCGGCACGCCCGGCAATGCCTGTGGCGGCATCTGGTACGGCACCTAGCGCGCCACCGCATCCGTTGCGTGAAATGTGGGACTACTTCCGCCAGAACCGCGGTGCGGTGATCGGCCTCGCCGTGGTCTGCATCGTGCTCCTGCTGGCAATTCTGGCCGATCTAGTGGCGCCGCATACGGCGGCCGAGCAATTCCGCGATGCCACGCTGGTGCCACCGGTGTGGCAGGACGGCGGCAGCAGCAAGTTCATTTTGGGCACCGATCCGGTCGGCCGCGATATCCTGTCGCGCCTGATCTACGGCACCCGGCTGTCGCTGATGTTTGGCCTGGTCTCGGTAACGCTGTCGCTGGCTTTTGGCATCGTGTTTGGATTGTTGGCAGGCTACTATCGCGGCGTCATCGAAGTCGCGATCATGCGCTTGATGGACATCATGCTGGCGCTTCCCAGCCTGCTGCTGGCAGTTGCCGTGGTGGCAATCCTCGGGCCTGGCCTGATGAACGCGATGTACGCGATCGCGATCGTGATGCTGCCGCATTTTGCACGCCTGACGCGTGCCGCCGTGATCGGTGAAATGTCGAAAGATTATGTCAGTGCTTCCCGTATCGCCGGCGCCGGCACCTTTCGCATCATGTTTAATTGCGTGCTGCCGAACTGTGCTGCACCGTTGATCGTGCAGGCCACGCTCGGGTTTTCCAGTGCCATCCTGGATGCCGCGGCACTCGGCTTTCTCGGCCTTGGCGCGCAACCGCCGACGCCGGAATGGGGCGCGATGCTGGCCGATGCACGTGAGTTCATCCTGAGCGCATGGTGGGTCGTGACCTTCCCGGGCCTGGCGATTCTGATCTCGGTGCTGGCATTCAACCTGATGGGTGACGGACTGCGCGACGCGCTCGACCCGAAACTGAAACGATAGCGAATCGATAATGGCACTGCTAGAAATCAAAAACCTGCGCGTTGAGTTCGGCTCCGAGGGTGCGCCGTTCAAGGCGGTCGATGGCCTCGATCTGAGCATCGAGCAAGGCGAAGTGGTCGGCATCGTCGGCGAATCCGGCTCCGGCAAAAGCGTCACGTCGCTGGCCCTGATGGGCCTGATCGACTATCCGGGCCGGGTCAAGGCTGACCGGATGGCGTTCGAAGGGCGCGACCTGCTTGGCATGAAGGACAAGGAGCGGCGCGGCCTGCTCGGCAAAGACATCGCGATGATTTTCCAGGATCCGATGACCAGCCTGAATCCGTGCTTTACGGTGGCCGATCAATTGATCGAGACCTTGCGCGTGCATCAGGGCGGATCGAAGAAGGAAATGCGTGCCAAGGCGCTGGCGCTGCTCAAGCAGGTCGACATTCCCGATCCTGAGCACCGGCTCGACGCCTACCCGCACCAACTTTCAGGCGGCATGTGCCAGCGCGTGATGGTGGCGATTGCGATTGCCTGCAATCCCAAGTTGCTGATCGCCGATGAGCCAACCACCGCGCTCGACGTCACGGTGCAGGCCCAGATGCTGGACCTGCTGCTGCAGTTGCAACGCGAGCGCGGCATGGCCCTGATGCTGATCACGCATGACCTGTCGGTGGTCGCGCAGACAGCACAGCGCGTGGTGGTGATGTATGCTGGTCAGGTGGTCGAGACCGGCCTGGTGCCGGACATCTTTAACGCACCTAAGCATCCCTACACCCAGGCACTGCTGGCCTCGCTGCCGGAACACAATATCGGTCGCGACCGCCTGCAAACCATACCCGGCGTCGTGCCCGGGCAATACGACCGGCCGAGCGGCTGCCTGCTGAGCCCGCGTTGCGCCTATGCCACCGACAAGTGCCGCGAGCTGCGGCCGGCGCTGGAAGGCGATGCCGTCGCCAAGGTGCGCTGCCATTTTCCGCTGGACCGTGCTGGCCACCCAACCAACCAGTGGTCACAACAGAAGGCTGCATGATGAGTAATCCGAACATTCTGCTGGAAGCGAAGAGTCTCGCCAAATACTATAGCGTGTCGCAAGGCTGGATGAAGCCGAAGGCCACGGCGCGCGCGCTCGACGGTGTCTCGTTTACGCTGACGCGCGGCAAGACATTGGCCGTGGTGGGCGAATCCGGCTGCGGCAAGTCGACCCTGGCGCGCCAGATCACGATGATCGAGCCGCCCAGCGGTGGTGAGCTATGGATGGACGGCGCCAATATTGCCCGCGCCAGCAAGGCCGAGCTGAAAAAAGTACGTCCACTGGTACAGATGGTGTTCCAGAATCCATATGCCAGCCTGAATCCGCGCAAAAAAGTCGGCGCGATGCTGGAGGAGCCGCTGATCATCAATACCAGCCTGAGCAAGACTGAGCGTGCCGCCAAGGCGCAGGCGATGATGGCGAAGGTCGGCTTGCGCCCGGAATTTTATGGCCGCTATCCGCACATGTTCTCCGGCGGCCAGCGCCAGCGCATTGCAATTGCGCGCGCGCTGATGCTCGATCCGAAAGTGATCGTCGCCGACGAGCCGGTTTCGGCGCTCGACGTGTCGATCCAGGCCCAGGTGCTGAACCTGCTGATGGATTTGCAGCAGGCGTCAGGCGTTGCCTATCTGTTCATTTCGCACAATCTGGCGGTGGTCGAACATATTGCCGACGAGGTGCTGGTCATGTATCTTGGCAAGACCGTCGAACACGGCAGCAAGCAGGAAATCTTCAGCCGCCCGCTGCATCCTTACACCAAGGCACTGCTGGCGAGCACGCCGCGCATCAACCCGGCGCAACGCCAGCAGAAAATCATGCTGAAAGGCGAACTGCCGTCGCCGCTGGCACCGCCGCCCGGTTGCGCGTTCAACAACCGCTGCCCGTATGCGATCGAGCGCTGCCGCCACGAGATTCCGGCACTGCTGCCATTTGAAGGCCGACTGGTGGCCTGTCACCGGGTGGCCGAGATTTCCTGATATTTCGTAATCGTGGCAGACTGACGCCAGTCTGCGACGATGGTCGCCGTTGTATCTGTAACATTGCTGCATTCATTCAGGACCAGGCCATGTTTTCATACTGCATCAGCGACCGCCATCGACTCCGGCTACTGGAAGCGCATCATGCAGCCGAGCTGTTCGCGCTGGCCGACGCCAATCGCGATCATCTTCGCAACTGGTTACCCTGGCTCGATCTGACGCGTACGCCGGCCGATTCGCTGGCGTTTATCCAGTCCGGCTTGCGCCAGTTTGCCGACGGCAGGGGTTTCATCGCCGGGATCTGGATCGACGACAAGCTGGCCGGCATAGTCGGGCATCACCCGATCGACTGGTCCAGCCGCACTGCGGCGATCGGTTACTGCTTGGCCGAGTCGCACCAAGGCCAAGGTTTCGTCACGGCATCCTGCCGCGCCGTAATCGACCATGCCTTCAATACCCTGGAATTGAATAAAGTCGTGATCCGCTGTGCGCCGCTCAATGGCCGCAGCCGCGCGATTCCGGAGCGGCTTGGCTTCGTGCATGAAGGCACCCTGCGGGAGGCAGAGCAGCTGTACGGACGCTATATCGACCTTGCCGTCTATGGCTGTCTGCGTCGGGAATGGGATGGCGGAACACTGACTTAATTGCCGGTCGGCACATCAGACAGGACATCCGGAGAATTCCCCGACACCGATCCCATGACCGATTTGAGACTCTCACTGCGCGCCGCCCGCGCGCTCCATCTCGCGGCGCAGGGTTTATTGCAGCCGCGCCGGAAAATGGCGGTCAAGGCTGACGTGCTGGCCGCGATCCGCAACATGGGCGTGCTGCAAATCGATACCATTCATGTGGTCGCCCGCAGTCCCTATCTGGTACTGTGGAGCCGACTCGGTGCGTATCCGCAGGTCTGGCTGGAAGAATTGCTGGCCGAATCGAAATTGTTTGAATACTGGGCACACGAAGCCAGTTTTGTCCCGATCGAGGATTACGCACTGTATCGACACCGCATGATCGACCCCGGCTCGCTGGGCTGGAAATATTCGGCCGAATGGATGATTGAGAGGCGCAAGGAAGTCGATGCGGTCATCGCCCACATCCGTGCCAATGGCCCGGCCCGCTCGGTCGATTTTGAACGCGCCGACGGCGCGGGCGGCGGCTGGTGGGCGTGGAAGCCGGAAAAGCGTTCGCTCGAAATACTGTTTACCGCCGGCCACCTGATGATTGCGCGCCGGCAAAATTTTCAACGGGTCTACGACCTGGCGGAGCGCATCTTGCCCGATTGGGACGACCAGCATTTGCCGCCGCTGCCCGAGACCCGGCGCCGATTGCTGCTGCAGGCGGTGAAGGCGATGGGCATCGCCAAAGCAAGCTGGATCGGTGATTATTTCCGCACTGCCAAAAGCCAGCCGACACCGAATCCGGAGTCGTTGGTGGCCGAAGGTGCGCTACTGCGGGCGCAGGTTGATGGCTGGAACGCGCCAGTGTATATCCACCCGGATCACGCTGCACTGGCACTGGCAGCCGCCGCCGGCACGCTCAAGCCGAGCGTGACCAGTCTGCTGTCGCCGTTCGATCCGGTAGTATGGGACCGGCGTCGCGCGCTGGAACTGTTCGGTTTCGACTACCGCCTGGAATGCTATACGCCGGCCGAGAAACGCCGTTACGGCTACTTCACGTTGCCGATCCTGCATCGCGGTGCGCTGGTTGGCCGTCTCGACGCCAAGGCGCACCGGCGCGATGGGGTGTTCGAAGTCAAGATCGTGCATCTGGAACCGGGAGTGCGCGTCAGTCAGCGCCTGACCGATGAACTGGCCGCGGCGCTATTACGTCTGGCCGGCTGGCACGGCACGCCGCAGGTACGCGTGCTGCTGAGCGATCCGCCGACGTTTCGCGCCGCGTTGACAGCGGCAGTCGACAAGAAAACAGAAATCGCCAGATGAAGCAAAAAATGCTGTCCGCCGGTGTGGTCATACTACGGCGCGGGCCGGACGGTTGCCGGTATCTGTTGTTGCGCTGTTATCACTACTGGGATTTTCCCAAGGGGCGGGTCGAAGCCGACGAAACGCCATTTGACGCGGCGCGCCGCGAGGTGCTTGAGGAAACGGCGCTGGACGCCCTCGATTTTGCCTGGGGCCAAACCTATTGTGAAACCCCGCCCTACGGCGCTGGCAAGGTAGCGCGTTATTACCTCGCAGTCGCACACGATCCGGTAGTGCAGTTGATGATCAACCCGGAACTGGGTTTTCCCGAACACCATGAATATCGTTGGCTGGAATACGCCGGCGCCCGCGCGCTGCTGGCGCCGCGACTGTTGCCTGTACTCGACTGGGCCCACGACACCAGTCTTTGCTGATCCCTCAGCGGGTCTTGTTTTTCTTGCAAATGTTTTGCGGACAATCGGAACTTTTGTCAAAAGTTCTACTCCCAAGATTGCGATGGCGCAAACATCAATTGATTGTGCCTTCTATACTTCTTCCACGTCTTGATTTTCGGTATCAAAAACAACGATTATTTGTTGCTTATGAATGCACTGCTCCATCGATGCATATATTTATAAGGGCAGCAATACCATGAGGAGAAAAGATGTTGACTGCAACTTATGCCTTGGTTGCCTTGTCTGTTGAACAAGCCAGCATACGCAAAAACTTAACCACCTTCCGCGATAGTATTTCGAATAATGACAACGATCGGCGAGCGACCGATCAGGCCACCCTGAAATCCTTGCTCAGTAAAATTAACCAGCTGCATCAACGCTGCCACTGGCGCAAAGTGGACATCTACCTCATCCCCGCGATACGCAAAGCGACCAAACAGGCCGATTTGCTATTGGCGGAACTTGAATCGCTCAGCCTGCTGGGTCTGAGCGTGCTGAGATCGATTCGCGATCGATTGCAGCAGGGCATCACACACAGCGCCGTCAAAATTGAAGAATTGGGTGCATCGGTTACGCTGTACTGCAACACGATGCTGAAAAAAATGGACCGGGAAGAGGGAGAACTCTTTACCGTGGCGCGCCATGCGATACCGTCCGAACAATGGTTCGATATGGCGCAACAGTTTCTGGTGCATGATCGCTTGGTGTTCGAGCATGATGCGTTGATGATGGCGCGAGCGAGAGCCGAGGCGGGCCCGGCAATGCAGGCACAAGCATTTTTTGCAGAGCAACTGTGCGATCCGTTGCTGGCATTGAATCGCAGCAACTGGAACGATGACCTGAGCGACATCGAGCCCGTTCGTGCTGCACCACCGGCCTTGATGCAGGCGCAGACGGCAGCGGACGGTGGTCGACGGGGCAGGTAGCCGCGCGACACGGGCGATCAGTCCTGAGTGCGTAGAGTGTAAGAATTGGCACAACATGGTTGTGCCATTTTTTTGTCCATTTTTGAGAAAAATTGCCAGTATCTTAATTAGTCTATTAATATCATTGCGGAATTGGCGTATCACCATATGAGTATATGGTGGATTCCATCTCTCGCATCGAACCGTAAAATCCTGGGCGGACCGGCAACCGCACATCACTGTCAACACCAAGGTCAACAAGATGACGGCGAATTGATATGATGGCTGCCTCGACCAAACCACTGACCGCCACTCCATGTTCGACTTCCTGTTCAAGCGCACTTCCAAAAACACCGCCACCAAATTAAATCCATCGCGCGGCACGCAGCAAACCGCCCAGCCGCAACAGTCGATCGTGCCGGCCGTCGCGGACAGCGCAAAGCAAGCCGCGCTGGCGCAAGCGCAACACTTCGAAAACGACGAGGCCGCCGCGGTCGCCTTTATCCAGCAAAATGAATTCGCCGACGCCCGGCTGAAAGCGGCCCAGTATGTGCATAGTGAGCCGATGCTGGAGCAGCTGTACCAGGCGATGCGCAACGCCGACCGACGCGTCGCCAAGCTGATGCAGACGCGGCTCGACGCAATCAGACACCAGAGTGCAGTCGCGAGCAAGGCGCAGACCTGCATCGCGCGGGCACAGGCCTTGATCCAACTGCCGTCGCTGATGCCGAATCAGGTCGCACAGCTGGATCGTGACTGGCAATCGGCCGGCGCCGCAACACCAGTCCTGCAGGAGTCATATCAGGCGGTCCGTACGCAACTGGCACAGCGCCTCGCTGCGCAGGCCGGCTTGCAGCGCGCCGTCATCGATGCACGCGTTCGATTGCAGCGGCTGATTGAGAACATCGAGGGCATCGACACACTGGCGCCGGACGAGCTGGCGCGGCAAAGCGCGCAGATCGAAGCAGAACTGGCACAGCATCGGGCTTCACCGGAAGCGCCGTCGTTGCCCCAACCCTTATTGACCGAACTGACGAATCAGCAACAGCGGCTGGCAGGGTTGCAGCTTGCACATGAGCAGCGCTTCGCCGCACGCATGGCGCGACAACAGGCGCTGACGGACTGGGAGGCGGCGGATGATCAACTCGATGTCGACAGTTTGCATCGCAACTGGCGTGCATTGCCCGCGCCTGACGACGCGGTGCTGCAGGCGCGTTTCGATACGCTAATCGCGCGAGTGGGCAGATCGAGCGGACTGTCAGCCAACGCGTCGCCGGTGCTGCCGGCATTGCGACCGCAGGCAAGCGCCGACCAGCAGCGCCAATTTTCCAGCGCGCTCGATGCCATGGAGCAGGCACTGCAGGACGGCTTGCTGCATGCCGCCGCCGACCAGGACAAACTGCTGCGCTCAAACGATCTGAAAGCGTTGCGGCCGGCACCGGCACAGGCCACGCGCCTGGGCGTGGCGCGCGCCGAATTGAGCCGCCTGCAGGATTGGGCCAAATGGGGCGGCAACGTGTCGCGCGAGGAATTGATCAAGGCGGTGGAAGACTTGGCAGGACAAAACTTGCCGGTCACCGAACTCGCCAAGAAGGTCGGCAGCTCGCGCGAGCGTTGGCGCG
The DNA here is from genome assembly GCF_042646465.1 of Pseudundibacterium arcticum. Lineage (NCBI taxonomy): Bacteria > Pseudomonadati > Pseudomonadota > Betaproteobacteria > Burkholderiales > Oxalobacteraceae > Pseudundibacterium > Pseudundibacterium arcticum. Next base: position 166,601 of record NZ_JBHRTP010000024.1, on the reverse strand, counting down.
CGCTCGACACGGCTTCCGGTGCGGCGCCGAAAAATTTATGGGAGCGTTTCGATAGCGTCTGCACGACGGCCTATGCGCCGGCCGCCGCGCATTTCAAACAACTGGCCGAACAGCGTCAGGAAAATGCCGGCAAGGCGCGCATGCTGATTGCCGAGCTGGTGAAATATGCCGATGACCACAAATTGTCCGCGACGGTCGATGCCGATCCTGATCCCGATTCCTCCTCGTTTGACTGGAAGGGCATAGCCGCCTATTGTCAGCAATACAGCCAGGCCTGGCACCAGGTCGGCCCGCTCGATCGCAAGGAGAAAAGGACTCTGCAAGCGGAGTTTGACTGCGCGTTGCGGCGGCTGATGGGGCCGCTGACGCAGCAACGTCAGCACGAATCCGCGCAGCGCGAAAAATTGATCGCCGAAGTGACACGACTCGACCCCGACCAGCGCAGCAGTGTCGACCAGCTGCGTGCGCTGCAGGAGCGGTGGCAGCAGCATGCCAGATCCCTGCCGCTGGATCGACACGAAGAGCAAGCGTTGTGGCAGCGTTTCCGTAGCGCCTGCGATGCGGTTTTTGCCAAGCGCAAAGCGTCGTCCGACGCGGCCGATGCCGAACGGCGCCAGAATCTGCAGGCCAAGGAAGCGCTGTGTGGCACGCTGGAGGCGACCGGCCAGGGCGGCCCTGACACTGATGCCGGGAGCCTGGCCGCCGCATTGCATGATGCCACGGCCGCCTGGAACCGGATCGGTCCGGTGCCGCGCACCGCCGAACGTCAGATCGAACAGCGCCATCAGGTCGCAGTGGCGGCGCTGCAAGCGAAAATCGATGCCGTAAAACGGGCCGCAGCTCAGGCCCAAGCCAATGTATTGCGCGACAAAATCATGTTGTGTCAACAATTGGAAGCCGCCTTGCAGCAACCGGTTGAGCGGAACTGGGCGGACAGCTGGCAAGCGCTGCCCGCCATGCGCTCGCCATGGGAGGCAGCGATGCGCAATCGCTTCGACGCCGCGCTGCGGGCCTTGCAAGCCGGCGACGCTGACTATGTACGAACGCTGCAAGACAACCAGACGCCGTTGGCGCAGCAACTGCTGCGACTGGAAATTGTGTGCGGTCTGGCCAGTCCGGCGGCGCTGTCCGGCGAGCGTCTGAAGATGCAGGTCGAAGTGTTGCAGTCGTCCTTGAAGTCAGGGCAAAGGGAAATGAGCCGGGAGCAGCTGTTGCAGGATCTGTTCAGCCTGCCGGCCCAGGCCGATGCGCAGACGACCAGTCGCATGACGGCTGTGATGAACACGGTTAACGGCAGCGAACCCGGTAACTAGTGGTGTGCTCAGCAAGGGCGGCCGGCGGAACTCTTGGCTGCCCGCATCAACTTCAACAACCGTGACAACGCCATGCATCACCATCAATTGTTCGACGAAAAATCCGATTGGTACGCCAGCAGCCGGCCGGTCTATCCGGATGCGCTGTTTTCCTGCCTGGTGGGGTTATGCCCCGCAACCAGGCAGGCGTGGGACTGCGCTACCGGTGCCGGCGTGTGTGGCTCGTCGGAGTGCCAGCGGGCGGTACAGATGGATCAGAGGTTACTGGCGGGACGCAAACCGCCAGTGGCCGGCGACTTGACGGATTTCACCGCGTAGCAAGTCAGACTACATAAGGAGATTTTCATGCAATTTGTTTTTCCATCACCCCCGACGGTTGTGGTTCCGGTCGCCGCTAGTAATGATTTTTTCCCGGTGCATTGTATCTACTGCGTCGGTCGCAATTATTCCGAGCACGCGAAGGAAATGGGCGGTAGCGGCCGCGAGGCGCCATTCTTTTTCATGAAACCTGCAGATGCGGTGCTGCCGGTGCCGGCCGGTACCGTCGGCGAGTTGCGCTATCCATCGATGACGCAGGATCTGCATCATGAAATCGAACTGGTGGTCGCGATTGGCAAAGGCGGCAAAGATATCGCCGCTGCCGACGCGTCGCAGCACATCTGGGGTTATGCGATCGGACTCGACATGACGCGGCGCGACTTGCAGGCGGAGGCCAAAAAGACCGGCCGGCCGTGGTGCACCGGCAAGGGTTTTGAACAGTCGGCACCGCTGGGGCCGATTTATCCAGTGGAGGCTACCGGCCAGCTGCACCAGGGCGCCATCGGGTTGCAGGTCAACGGCGCGCCGCGCCAGCGCGGCAATATCGACCAACTGATCTGGAACGTACCCGAAACCATCGAACATTTATCGCAGTATTTTGAACTGCAAGCCGGCGACCTGATTTTCACCGGTACGCCAGCGGGCGTTGCCGCGGTGGTGCCGGGCGACTTGATGGAGGCGACCATTGATGGCCTGGGAGAATTAAAGCTGCGTGTGTTGTCGAGCTGAGGCGGGCTTGATGAAAAAATTGCCGGGACTACCAACATCATCGTTGTTATGGAAAACAATATGCAGCTCTACACGTATTTCCGCAGCTCGGCATCGTATCGGGTGCGCATCGCGCTCAATCTGAAGGGTTTGTCGTATGAGTCGGTGCCGGTGCACCTGCTTAAACACGGCGGTGAACAATTATCGCCCGATTATCGGAAACTGAATCCGGAAGCGCTGGTACCGGCGCTGGTCGATGACGGCATGGTGCTGACCCAGTCGATGGCGATCATCGAGTATCTGGAAGAGACCCATCCCGCACCGCCGCTGTTGCCGGCGACGCCGATCGACCGCGCCTATGTGCGCGCCATCGCACAGGCGATTGCCTGCGACATTCATCCGATCAACAACTTGCGCGTACTGCGCTATCTGGTCAGGGAATTGAAGGTCAGTGAAGACGACAAGAACGCCTGGTACCGCCACTGGTGTCAACTGGGGCTGGCAGCGATCGAAGCGACGCTGGCGCGGGATCCACGGGTTGGAAAATTCTGCTTCGGCGATACGCCGATGCTGGCTGACTGCCTGCTGGTACCGCAGCTATTCAATGCGCAGCGTCTGAACTGCGACCTGTCGCAGATGCCCACCATCATGCGCATCAATGCGGCCTGTTTGCAGCTCGATGCGTTCCTCAACGCGGCGCCGGACCAGCAGCCGGACGCCGAGTAACTCGACCGTTTGTCCGCTGGGGGCGGCCTAGCTGTGTCGGCCCGACTCCTGGCCGACTTCCTTGTTGCATTCGCGCCGGTTATTTGCGATGCGCAACCACAGCTTGCTGCTGTTCGCCCAAACCGGCAATCCCCAGCGTGATCTGGTCACCCGGCTGCAGGTAGCGCGGCGGCTGCATCGCCATGCCCACGCCTGGTGGCGTACCGGTGCAGATGATATCGCCCGGCATCAGCGTCATGAACTGACTCAGGTAACTGACAATCTGGGCGACCGAAAAAATCATGGTTCGGGTACTGCCGCCCTGCATCCGTTCGCCGTTCACGTCGAGATATAAGTCGAGCCGCTGCGGATTCATCACCTCATCGCGCGTCACCAGCCACGGTCCGACCGGGCCGAAGGTATCGCAACCCTTGCCCTTGTCCCATTGCGGGCCGCGCTCGAGCTGAAACTCGCGTTCGGATAGATCATTGACCACGCAATAGCCGGCCACGTGCAGTAGCGCATCCTTGACGCTGACATATTTTGCCTGGGTGCCGATCACGACGCCGAGTTCGACTTCCCAATCGGCTTTTTTCGATCCTTTTGGCAGCACCACGTCATCGTCCGGGCCGGACAGGGAGGTGATCGCTTTCATGAATATGATCGGCTCTTTCGGAATCGGCATGCCGGCTTCCTTGGCGTGGTCCGAGTAATTCAGGCCGAGGCCGATGATTTTTCCAACCTGTGCGATCGGTACGCCAAAGCGAGGATTGCCGCGCACCAGTGGCAGTGACGCCTCCTTTATTTTGGCCAATTTGGCCAGCGCCTTGTCGGACAGTTGCAGCGCGCCGATGTCATCGATCACGCCGGACAGGTCGCGTAGCTTTCCTTCTTCATCGATCAGGCCGGGTTTTTCCTTGCCGGGGCGGCCATAGCGGACCAGTTTCATGCTTTCTCCTTGATTGATCAGATTTTGATGCGCGCTGCCGCGCAGCGTGTCATGTGTGGTGGTCGGCGCCACACTGCGTCGTGCGAAGCAGGCGCCTGAAGTGCGCAATTGTACTTGAGCGCCTTCAGCCCACGGGCTGGCTAGCCCGCCAGTTCGTCCAAAATCGCGCGCCAAGGCACCAGTTTTTCCTCAAACGACCATTGCGCGTTGGCCGGTGACGACGACGGCAGCACCAGCGTGTCGAACCCCGCAGCGGCAAACTGCGGCGCGAATTTGCCGGAGGTCTTGCCGTTGAAGCAGACGCGCTGCAAAGCCGGGCACAACCGGCGCAACTGATCGAGATCGTTGGCGCGAGGCTGACGTATCGCCGCATCCAGGCTGCCGTTGCGGTGACAGGCGCCGATCACGTCCCACACGCCGATCCGATGCGCGAGCAAAATCGCCAGCCGCTGCGGGTACGGCAGTCCGGCCAAGTCCTCGCCGATCACCGCCGATAGCAAGCGCCAGAACTGGTTGCGCGGATGTGCGTAATATTGCTGCGCCACCAGGGACGCCTGGCCGGGGAAGCTGCCGAGGATCAGAATGTGGGTATCGCTGGCGATGACGGGCGGAAGTCCGATTAATTGCATAGCGGCGGTCGCGGCGGACGGAGTGGAGACAGGCATGGCGCTATTCTAATGCGTGACCGGCGACTTGGCGTTGGCGCTTGCGGGCACGGCGGTATCGGCATCAAAACATATACTCGTTGCATGGTAGCCAGGCGCTGCTGGTAAGAATTACGGAAAGTTAATATACTCCGCCACTCCTGGTCCGAACTACACTCAAGGGCGGACCAGCTGATCCGGCCCGAAAAGGTATGCGCGCCTGCAGCCGAGCGTTGCAAACCCTGATATTGTGAGATCAATCCCAACCATAAATACAACATTGATACGACATTCCAGGAGGCAGACATGCATCAAGACACCACCCACAGCGCAGCCAAACCCAGGACAATCGACATCCTGCTCGCCAACTATGCCGACAGCCATCGCAACCAGACCAACGAAATCATCCATTGCGTATGCGTGCCCGCCATCGTGTTCAGCGTACTGGGTTTGATCTGGGCGCTGCAGCCTTGGCTGGCACTGGCGGCAGCGGTGCTGGCATTGATTTACTACTGCACGCTGTCGCTGTTCTTTGCGGTCGGCATGCTGCTGATGTCGGGCCTGTTCCTGGCGCTGCTGTATGCGTTGCCGGTGGGACTGGTGCTGCCCGTGTCGATCGGGGTGTTCGTGCTGGCGTGGATCGGGCAGTTCATTGGTCACAAGATCGAGGGAAAAAAGCCATCGTTTTTTGACGATTTGCGCTACCTGCTGATCGGGCCGCTGTTCGTGCTCGGCTTCTTGTACCGACGTTTGGGGATCAGTTATTGAGCTCGCATGTACACGCATCTAATCAGGTATGGGTACTGACCGAACTGAGACACACTAACCGGCTACCGATGAAAAAAGAGCGACCTCGGTCGCTCTTTTCGTTTGAACCGGGCGCGCAATCTTGCCCGATCTGTGCCGTTTATTTGGACGACAGTCCCAGCAACATCTCGTTCAGACGCCGCACGAATCCGGCCGGGTCGGCCAGCGCGCCGCCTTCGGCCAGCATGGCCTGGTCGAACAGGATGTTGGACCAGTCGCCGAACTTCGCATCCTCGTATTTCAGGCGCTGGACCAGCGGATGGTTTGGGTTGATTTCGAGAATCGGCTTCGATTCCGGTGCGGCCTGACCAGCGGCTTTCAGCATCCGCAACAGGTTGCCGGACAACTCATTCTCATCGGCCACCAGGCAGGCCGGCGAATCGGTCAGGCGGAAGGTGACGCGCACTTCCTTGGCCTTGTCGGTCAGCGCATCCTTCATCTTGGCGACCAGATCGTGGTATTCGGTCTCGGTTTCCTGGTGCTGCTTTTTCTCCGCCTCATCTTCCAGCGCACCGAGGTCGAGGCCGCCTTTGGCCACCGACACCAGTTCCTTGCCGTCGAAATCCTGCAGGAAAGACAGCATCCATTCATCGACGCGATCGGTCAGCAGCAATACTTCGACACCTTTCTTGCGGAAGATTTCGAGGTGCGGGCTGTTCTTGGCGGCGCCGTAGGATTCGCCGGTGGCGTAGTAAATCTTGTCCTGGCCTTCTTTCATGCGCGCCACATAGTCGGCGAACGACACGTTTTGTTGGTCGCTATCGTCGCGGGTCGAGGCAAACCGCAGCAGCTTGGCGATGCGTTCCTTGTTGGTCGCGTCCTCGCCGATACCTTCCTTGAATACCTGGCCGAATTCCTTCCAGAATGTGGCGTACTTGTCCTTCTTTTCCTGCTCGTCGGCATTGGCCAATTCTTCCAGCATGCCCAGCACGCGCTTGGTCGAGCCTTCGCGGATCACCTTGACGTCGCGCGACTCTTGCAGGATTTCGCGCGAGACATTCAGCGGCAGGTCGTTGGAGTCGATCACGCCCTTGACGAAGCGCAGGTAGACCGGCATCAATTGGTCGGCGTCGTCCATGATGAACACGCGCTTGACATACAGCTTGAGTCCGCCGCGCTTGTTGCGATCCCACAGATCGAACGGTGCGTGCGCCGGCACGTACAGCAGTTGGGTATATTCGCTGCGGCCCTCGACCTTGTTGTGGGTAAGCGTCAGCGGCCCCTGGAAATCGTGCGACACATGCTTGTAGAACTCGTCGTACTGTTCGGGGGCGATGTCGGCCTTGTTGCGGGCCCACAATGCGCTGGCCTGATTGACGGTTTCAAACTCGTCCTTCAGCACCGTTTCTTTTTTCTCTTCGTCCCATTCCTCTTTCTGCATCAGGATCGGCAGTGAGATATGGTCGGAATATTTGCGGATGATCGATTTCAGCTTCCAGCCGGACAGCAGCTCGTCCTCGCCTTCGCGCAGATGCAGGATGATCTCGGTGCCGCGGGTCGGTTTGACGATAGGCTCGATGCTGTACTCGCCTTCACCGGTCGACTCCCAGCACACCGCGTCTTCCGGTGCGGTGCCGGCACGGCGGGTATTGACGGTGATCTTGTCGGCCACGATGAAGCCGGAGTAAAAGCCGACGCCGAACTGGCCGATCAGCGCCGCATCCTTTTGCTGGTCGCCGGACAGCTGGCCGAAAAATTCCTTGGTGCCGGATTTGGCGATCGTGCCCAGATGCGAGATCGCCTCGTCGCGGCTCATGCCGATGCCGTTGTCGGCGATGGTGATGGTGCGCGCCGCCTGGTCGAACGACACATTGATCTTCAACGCATGGTCATTGGCATACAGCGCATCATTGTTGATTGCCTCGAAGCGCAGCTTGTCGGCCGCGTCAGATGCATTTGACACCAGCTCGCGCAGGAAGATTTCCTTGTTGGAATACAGGGAATGGATCATCAATTGCAACAGCTGCTTGACTTCAGCCTGGAAACCCAGGGTTTGCTTTTCGGTTTTGTTGTCGGAAACGGTCATGTTGTCCTCGTGGAGCGATGTTGTTGACGATGTTGTGGAATGCGTGGGACGGAGGTGGGGGCGGTTAAGATGATTTCAAGACTGAAATGAGTTTGCGCCGACAGCGGCGCGGTCCGCGTCGAGAGCGGCATCATCGCGCATGTTGACCCGTTATTGACGCAATTTCGCGCTTTCGCGCTCTAAAAACTGCAATAGTCCCGGGTCCGACATGGTCGCCACATTGACCCGCATGCGGGTAGACGGCAGCTGGTTCGGGGAAAACAGGCTGCCCGGCGCCAGCAGATAACCTTCGGCCATCGCCCTTTCGGTCAATACATTGGTATCGCAACCGGTATCGACCCACACGAACATGCCGGCCGGGGTCGGCGCGTCGATGGTGAGGCCGGCCCGTTCCAGCTGCCTGATGGCCTTGCCGCGCATGGTGTCAAGCTTGGCGCGGATGCGGTCGACGTGTTTGCGGTAGTGGCCCTCGGACAGGATCTTGTAGACCACGCGTTCGCCGATTTCGGTCGTGGTCAGGGTGGTCAGCATCTTGCGATCCGACAATCGCTGTGCCAGCTCATGCGAGGTGGCAATAAAGCCGACCCGCAGGTTGGCGGCCAGGGTCTTGGAAAATCCGCCGAGATAGATCACGCGCTGCAACTGGTCGAGCGTCGCCAGCCGGGTCGCCGGCTGCACCGCGGGGCCGGGATGCATGTCGCAATAAATGTCGTCCTCGACGATCGTGATGTCATGTTCGGCCGCAATGCGCAGCACCTGGAACGCCTTGGCGGCCGACAGCGAGGTCGAGGTCGGGTTGTGCAATACCGAGTTGACCACATACAGCCGCGGTTTGTGCAGCGCCGCCAGTTCCGCCAGCTTGGCGACGTCCGGGCCGTCGGCCAGGCGCGGGATGCCGACTACCTTGGCGCCAAGGGTGGCAAACGAGCCGAACATCAGGAACCAGGCCGGATCGTCGACAAAGATCGTGTCGCCGGGCTGGGTGAACTCGCGCGCCACCAGGTCCAGCGCCTGCGTCACGCCCGAGGTGGTGACGATCTGGTCCGGCGTGGCGGCGATTTCCAGCTCGGCCAGTTTCAGCTGCAGTTGCTGGCGCAGCGGCAAGAAACCTTGCGGCGTGCCATATTGCAGTAGCGGATTCTGGTTCTGCCGGCTGACTGCGCGCAGACCGTTGGCAATCAGTTCGCCATCCAGCCAGTCGTTGGGCAGCAGACCGGTGCCCGGCATCTTTTGCGGCGGCAATTGCCGGAACATATTGCGGATCAGCCAGACCACATCCAATTGCTGTGTCGGGCGCGGGTCCGTGTCCTGCCCGGAGCGCGATGCAGCCATCATCTGCGCGCGTTCGCGCACGAAAAAGCCGGAACCGCGGCGCGATTCAAGATAGCCGTTCGCGACCAGCCGGTCGTAAGCCTCGACCACAGTGAAGCGCGACACCTTGTACTGCTCGGCGAACTGGCGGATCGATGGCATTCGCGCTGCGGTGCGCAGCAGCTTGTCGTCGATGCGGGAGGTGATCGAGCGGACGATCTGTTCCACCAGCGATTCGCCGGAGCCGCGCGAAATAAGTGCAGTCGGTTGGGTAGGGGGCAAGGTCATTGTGTATTGGTCGCGTCGCCGTGACAGTCTATTCAATTATATGGTGAATTGTACTGGTACTGTATTGGTTTTGTCGATTAGCATACATCAAACAAGCTCATCAATTCAATCCGGAGTCGTCATGAAAAATATCGCCGTCAATGATTCTCTTGTTTTGCAGCCGGGGCAGGTAATTTCTGTGACAAGCGATGCCGGACAGTTGATGCGTATCGATTGCGGCCGCGTCTGGGTCACGATTGAGGGGGATTCTGACGATCACTGGCTTTTCGGCGGCGACAGCTTGCTGCTGGCGTCGGCACGGCATGTGGTGATTGAGGCGGACAAAGTGTTTAGCCGTATCGATTTCCTGCCATCGCCGCAACCTGGTGATCGGCAATCCATGCAGGTAGCGTCGTCAGAAGGCGGTCGCTTGGCGACTGCTAATTTCGCCGTTGAATAATCCATTCTGAGGTATTTATGACAATCGCACTACCGAACAAAGCCGAACTCGACACTGCCGTGGCCATCGTCTATGCGGCGATGCCGCCGACCCCGCAGTATTCCTGGCCCTTGCTGAACGAGGCGTTGGGCACCGAAGTCTGGGTCAAGCACGAGAACCACACGCCGACCGGCGCCTTCAAGGTGCGCGGTGGTCTGGTGTACATCCATGAACTGGTGCAGCGGTCGCCGGAGGTCAAGGGCGTGATTTCGGCCACGCGCGGCAATCACGGCCAGTCGGTCGGCTTCGCAGTGCGCCGCCACGGTTTGCAGGCGACCATCGTGGTGCCGAAACACAACAGCAAGGAAAAAAATGCCGCGATGCGCGCGCTCGGCGTGCATCTGATCGAACATGGCGAAGAATTCCAGGACAGCCGGGTACATGCGGCCCAGCTTGCGGTCAGCCAAGGGCTGCACATGATTCCGTCGATGCACCGCGACCTGGTGCGCGGCGTGGCGACCTACTGGGTTGAATTACTGAATGCACAGCCGGATCTGGACGTGATTTTTGTGCCGATCGGGCAGGGGTCCGGCATCTGCGGCGCAGTCGCCGCGCGCAATGCACTCGGCTTGTCGACTAAAATCATCGGCGTGGTGTCGGCCCATGCGCTCAGCTACAAGCTGTCGTTCGAGGCCAAGCGCAAGCTGGAATCGCCGGTCACGGCCCAGATCGCCGACGGCATGGCGTGCCGGGTACCGGATGACGAGTCGCTCGCGATCATCCTGCGTTATGTCGACCAGGTGGTCGCGGTCACCGATGATGAAGTGTCCGCTGCGATGAAGCTGTATTACGTCGCCACCCACAACTTGGCGGAAGGTGCCGGCGCGGCGCCACTGGCCGCAGCGATGCAGATGAAGCAGCAATTGAAAGGCCAGAAGGTTGGCCTGCCTTTATGCGGCGGCAACGTCGATCATGACCAGTTTGCGCGGATTTTGAGCGCGTGTTGAACATTACGATCACCTGAAGGGGTACCAATGGCTGCGGATCAAGCAATCACCATGCAAATGAGCAATGAAACCCGCGGCATGTGGCTCGGCGCGGTCGGCGTCGCGTTGTTCAGCCTGACCTTGCCTTTTACCCGCCTGGCGGTGGCTGAACTCAATCCGGTGCTGGTGGCGCTGGGGCGCGCGGTGGTCGCCGCGCTTTGCTCGGCGCTGCTGTTATGGCGCAGCGGCGCGGTACGCCCGAGCACTGGCCAGTGGCAATCGCTGATCATCGTCGCGCTCGGTGTGGTGGTCGGGTTCCCGGTGTTCTCGTCGGTGGCGATGCGCTATGTGCCGGCGTCGCACGGCGCCATCGTGCTCGGGATCCTGCCGCTGGCAACGGCGTTGTTTGGCGCACTGCGCTTCGGCGAGCGGCCGTCGATCGGGTTCTGGCTGGCGGCGCTGGTCGGCAGCGGCATCGTGGTCGGGTTTGCGCTGCAGCAGGGCGGCGGCCAGTTTCAGCTGGCCGATCTGGCATTGTTGGCAGCCGTGCTGGCGGCCGCCATGGGCTATGCCGAAGGCGCCCGCCTGTCGCAGACGATGGGCGGCCAGCAGGTGATCTCGTGGGCCTTGATCGTGTCGATGCCGATATTGCTGCCGGTCACGATCTGGCTGGCCTTGCGCTACGGCATGTCCGCGTCACCGCAAGCCTGGTTCGGCTTTGCCTATGTGTCCTTGTTCTCGATGTTCATCGGTTTCTTTTTCTGGTACCGGGGGCTGGCGCTGGGCGGCATTGCGCGGGTGGGGCAGGTGCAACTGATCCAGCCGTTCTTGACACTGCTCGGCGCCGCCCTGATCAACGGCGAATTGTTGGAAATGCGGAACATCATGTTTGCGCTGGCGGTGATCGCGGTGGTGGCAATCGGCAGGCGGATGGCAATCCGGCGTTGATTTCAATTACTTTATTGGCGCCAATATTATCCATGGTCACGGATTTGGTTCATCGTCGGTCGCCGGCGGTGATACGGCATCGGCGCTGGCCGCTGGCTACCCGGTGATCGCCAAGGCCAATTCGGCGCATCCGGGCACATCTGAAGATGTCGGACGCGCGATCCAATAAGCGGTCAAGGATTGCGCTTTGCCGGAACGGGCGTTTTTCCCTTCTTTTCGAGAACGGACGAACCATTGGGCTAGGCCAGGTGTCCGACCGTCGCATCGAGGGGGCGGCTTTACCGGATCGGGTGACGGCGCTTGGAGCGGCCCGTTAATGGCACACCGTGACCGCGAGACCCCCACCTATTGCACAACTGCATGGCCAAAATTTGACATGCACCCCTAGTTCACAGTCTGCGTTAAATGCGCTGTATCAGTCGTGTTTTTCCTTGGCGCGCAGTTTATCTACATAATCGCGTCACGCACCAGGTTCCGCGCCAACTCGCCGCCATCACCGCGCCAGAATTCGCGATCGGCCTGACGCACCCGCTCGGCGGCATGCGCCATATGCTCAGCCGCTGCGATACGGGCCAGTTCCGGGTCGCCGGCGGCAATCGCGCTAACGATTTTCTCGTGTTCCTGGCGTACCTGATTGGAAAAATCCGCGCGCCGCGCCTCGTTGGCGCGCGTCACCTTGACCGCAGAGCGGGTCGGCTCGGCGAACATTTCCACGAATTTGACCCAGTAGGGATTGCCGGTCGCTTCGGCAATGCTCAGGTGGAAGCGCACGTCTTCCTCGACCCCGCTGACGCCGGCCGTCACCGCTTCCTCGATGCGCCGTAAGGCATGCTCGATTTCCGCCAGTTGCCCCGGCGTGCGGCGCACCGCGGCCAGCGCCGCCGTTTCCGACTCCAGCCCGCGCCGCACTTCGATCAGGTTCAGCAGCGATTGCACCGACTGCTCGGTCAGCTCGTCATCCTTGGCGACATGCGGACCCTCCATCTTGCAGATGAAGGCGCCACTGCCCTTGCGGGTGCTGAGTATGCCCTCGGCCTTGAGCAACGCGATCGCTTCCCGCAACACGGTACGGCTGACGCCGAAATGCTGGGCCATCGCCTGCTCGGATGGCAGACGGGTACCCGGCGCCAGGCCGTCGCCACGGATTTTCTGCAGCAGCTTGTCGGCCACGCGCGAGCCCAGCGTGCCTGCGGCAAAGCCACCATTGTCGGTATCCGGATCGGGCAGGGTAAAAATCATCGTTTGGTCCATGGGGTCCATCCTTTCTCGCAGCCAACTGGGAAAACCGCTGCAAGTGCATTGATCTAGCTAAACCTAATTATACAAACATACAGCTTGATACAGCTTGACATGCGTTAGTTCGACACATAATATACATCTACACATCTTTTATACAACTTGCCAACCGCACCCTGCGGTCAATAAAAATCAGGCGAGAGAGATATTCATAACCGATATCAGGAGACAATGATGGCGATTTCCGGAACACGCCCAGCCGATCTGGGCGGCATTGCTTCACCCCATTCGAGCGCTGACGAAGCCTCGGTCTATCGCAAAGTAACCTGGCGCATCGTGCCATTTCTGATGCTTTGTTACGTCGTGGCTTACCTTGACCGTGTCAATGTCGGCTTCGCCAAGTTGCAAATGCTGACCGACCTGAAGTTCAGCGAAACCGTGTTCGGCCTGGGTGCCGGCGTCTTCTTCCTCGGCTATTTCCTGTTCGAAGTGCCCAGCAACGTCATCCTGCACAAGGTCGGCGCGCGCGTCTGGATTGCCCGCATCATGATCACCTGGGCCCTGATTTCCGGCTCCTTCATGTTCGTCACCACGCCGACCACCTTTTACGTGATGCGTTTCCTGCTCGGTCTGGCTGAAGCGGGCTTCTTTCCCGGCATTATTCTGTATCTGACCTACTGGTATCCGGCCGAGCGCCGCTCGCGCATCGTCAGCACCTTCATGACGGCGATCCCGTTGTCGGGCGTGATCGGCGGGCCGCTGTCGGGCTGGATCATGGAGTCGTTCGCGGGTGTCCAGGGCTGGACCGGCTGGCAGTGGATGTTCATCCTGGAAGCGGTGCCGGCCATTATTCTGGGCATTGCGGTGCTGCTGTATCTGGACGATGGCATCCGCTCCTCGAAGTGGCTGAGCGAAGGCGAAAAGCGCTTGCTGGAAGAACGCATTGAGAATGACGCCAAAGGCAAGGTAGCCCATCCATCGTTGCGCGCCATGTTTGCCGATGCCCGTGTCTGGGTCATGGCGCTGATCTATTTCTGCTGCGTGATGGGCCAGTACGGCCTGACATTCTGGATGCCGACCCTGATCAAGACGGCGGGCATCAAGGGTGTCTTCAACATTGGCATGTTCACCGCGATTCCGTATTCGGCCGCCGTGATCGCCATGCTGCTGCTGGGGCGCAGCTCGGACAAGCGCCGCGAGCGCCGTTGGCATCTGGTGACCCCGATGCTGCTGGGCGCGGTCGGGCTGGTCGGCAGTGCGCTGGCCGGCACCACCAACACTGAAATCGCGATCATATTCCTGGCCATTGCAGCCGCCGGCGTGCTGTCCTCGGCGCCGCTGTTCTGGAGCCTGCCGACCTCCTTCCTGAACGGCGTGGCGGCCGCCGCCGGCATTGCCGCGATCAACTCGGTTGGCAATCTGGCCGGTTTCGCCGGCCCGTACCTGATCGGCGCGATCAAGGACATGACGCACTCGACCAACATCGGCATGTATGTGCTGGCCGGCGTGCTGGTGGCCGGCGCGGCGGTTGTGCTGAGAGTGCCGGCCCGTCTGGTGAGCCGCTAACGAGGCACCGCGCCTTCCGTGAGGCATGGTCCCAGTTTGTAGCGCTCGGCGCCCCCGGCGGCGTCGAACCTACTTAAACCGCATTAAAGTCACAATTTTCTGAAGCAGGAGCAAATCAAATGGCACAGCAAATAAGCCGCGTCGGGGTCGTCGGCCTCGGTGCGATGGGTATGGGCATGGCGCAATCGTTGTTACGCGCGGGTTTCGAAGTGCATGCCTGCGACGTGCGGCCGGAAGCCGTACAGAAACTGGTCAATGCCGGCGCGCATGCGGCGGCCTCGCCGGCGCAGCTGGCCGGCAAGGTGCAAGCCTTGCTGATCGTGGTGGTCAATGCGCAGCAGACCGAGCAGGTGCTGTTCGGCGAGAACGGCGCGGCGGCCCGTTTACAGCCGGGCGCAGTCGTGATCGCCAGCGCCACCGTATCGCCCGAGTTCGCCGAAGCGCTGGGCGCGCGCCTGCTGGCGCTGGGCCTGCGTTTTATCGACGCGCCGATCTCGGGCGGCGCCGCCAAGGCCGCGTCCGGCGAGATGTCGGTGATGGCGGCCGGCGCGCCGGAAACCTTCGCCGTCTGCGCCAAACTGTTCGATGCGATCTGCGCCAAGCTGTACCGACTGGGCGACCAGCCGGGGCAGGGCTCGAAGGTGAAGATGATCAATCAATTGCTGGCCGGCGTGCATATCGCGGCGGCGGCGGAAGCGATGGCGCTCGGCCTGCGCGCCGGCTGCGACCCCGATGCGCTGTACGAAGTCATTTCGAACAGCGCCGGCAGCTCCTGGATGTTCCAGAACCGCGTGCCGCACATTCTCAAGGGCGACTACACGCCGCTGTCGGCGGTCAATATCTTTGTCAAGGATTTGGGCATCGTGCTGGACTACGCGAAGAAAAGCGTGTTCCCGCTACCGCTGTCGGCCGCTGCACACCAGATGTTCATGCAGGCGTCCGCGGCCGGTCACGGCGGCGAGGACGACTCGGCCGTGGTGAAAGTATTCCCGGGCATCACGCTGCCAGCCGCCAAAGCCGCTGCCAAAGCGGCCTGAGGGGGATGACATGACTGTCTTACTTGGATGCATCGCCGACGATTTTACCGGCGGCACCGACCTGGCGGGGATGCTGGTGAAAGCCGGCATGCGCACCGTGCAGCTGATCGGCATCCCCACCGAGCCGCTGTTCCATGATGCCGATGATGTCGATGCCATCGTGATCGCGCTAAAGTCGCGCACCAGCCCGGTCGATCAGGCCGTCGCCGAATCGCTGGCGGCGCTACGCTGGCTGCAGCAGGCCGGCTGCCAGCAGTTCTATTTCAAATACTGTTCGACCTTCGATTCCACGCCGCGCGGCAATATTGGCCCGGTGGCCGAAGCGCTGATGCAGGCGCTGGACACCGGTTTCACGATTGCCTGTCCCGCTTTTCCCGCCAACGGCCGCACGATTTACAAGGGTTACCTGTTCGTCGGCAACGAGTTGCTGAGCGAATCGGGCATGCGCAACCATCCGCTGACGCCGATGACCGACGCCAGTCTGGTGCGGGTGCTGCAGCAGCAGGTGACCAGCAAGGTCGGCCTGGCCGACTATGGCGTGGTCGAGCAGGGCGCAGGCGCCATCGGCGAACGCTTTACAGTGCTGCGCGAACAGGGCTGCAAATTCGCCATCGTCGATGCGGTATCGAACCGCGATCTGGAGTCGATCGGCGCGGCCTGCGCCGACCTGCCACTGGTCACTGGCGGCTCCGGCATCGCGCTGGGCTTGCCGGAAAACTTCCGTCGGCGCGGTTTGCTGGCGCGGCATCATGCGGCCGACGAGCTGCCCGCCACCGGCGGCCTGCGCGCCGTGATCGCTGGCAGCTGCTCGGTCGCCACGCAAAAGCAGGTGGCCGTGATGCGCGAGCGGGCCCCGGCCTTCCATGTCGATCCGCTGCAACTGGCGTCCGGCGCCGATGTTGTCGCCGCTGCGCTCGACTGGGCAGCGGCCCATGTTGGTCAGGCGCCGGTGCTGATCTATGCCACGGCCACGCCGGAAACGGTGCGTGCAGTGCAAGCGCAACTGGGCGTTGAACGTGCCGGCAGCCTGGTCGAAGAGGCGCTGGCCGCCATCGCTCTCGGCCTGGTCAAACTGGGCGTCGGACAACTGATTGTCGCCGGCGGTGAAACCTCGGGCGCGGTGGTCAAGGCGCTGGGCGTGTCCGGCTTGCGCATCGGCCCCGAAATCGATCCGGGCGTGCCCTGGACCGCGGCGCTGCAGAAACAACACGCCGGCCCGCCGCTGGCGCTGGCGCTCAAGTCCGGCAATTTTGGCAGCGACGATTTCTTCCTCAAAGCATGGAGCCGCCTGTCATGAGCACTGCAATTCACACCAAGCCGGAAGAGGCGCGCCAGCGCGAGCAGATCGTCGAGTTCGGCCGCTCGCTGTTCGAGCGAGGCCTGACCGCCGGCAGCAGCGGCAACCTGAGCGTGCGCTTGGACAACGGCTGGCTGCTGACGCCGACCAACGCCAGCCTGGGCCGGCTCGATCCGGCGCGCCTGTCCAAGCTCGACTGGGACGGCCGTCTGATCGGCGGCGAGGCGCCGTCGAAGGAAGCATTTTTGCACCGCGCCATGTACCAGCAGCGCAGCGGCGCCGGCGCCATCGTGCATCTGCATTCGACCCATTCGGCGGCGGTGTCCTGCATGTGCGGCCTGAACCATGCCGATTGCATTCCGCCGCTGACGCCATATTTCGTGATGAAGATCGGCCGCCTGCCGCTGGTGCCTTACCACCGGCCGGGCGACCCCGCGCTGGCCGGCGCCATCGGCACGCTTGCGCGCAAGCACTCGGCGGTGCTGCTGGCCAATCACGGGCCGGTGGTGTCCGGCAGCACGCTCGAGGCGGCGGTGTATGCCGCCGAGGAGCTGGAAGAAACCGCCAAACTGTTTCTGCTGCTGCGCGACGTGCCGACCCGGCCGCTCGACGCCCAGCAGATCGATGAACTCAAGTCGGCCTTCGGGCTCGACATTTAACCCAGAGGTGCACCGTGCCAAAATTTGCCGCCAATCTGACCATGATGTTCAATGAGGTCGCCTTTCCGCAGCGCTTCGCCGCCGCGGCGGCGGCCGGTTTCAAGGCTGTCGAGTTCTTGTTCCCATACGAGCACACGCCGCAACAAGTGGCGTTGTGGCTGAAGGAAAACCGCCTGGAAAATGTACTGTTCAATTTGCCGCCCGGCGACTGGGCGGCGGGCGAACGCGGCATTGCAGCGCTGCCCGGGCGCGAAGCAGAGTTCCGGGCCGGCATCGCGCGCGGCATCGAGTATGCGCTGGCGCTGGGCACCAAGCGGGTGCACATGATGGCCGGGCTGATTCCTGCCGGCGCGGATCTGCGCGTCCATCGCGAGGTCTATCTGGGCAATCTGCGCCACGCGGCTAGGGAAGTGGGCCAGCATGGCATCAGCCTGCTGATCGAGCCTATCAACGGGCGCGACATGCCCGGTTATTCCCTCAATTCGCAGGCGCAGGCGCATGCGCTGCGCGAAGAGTCCGGCGAGCCGAACGTCAAGGTGCAAATGGATTTCTATCACGCGCAAATCGTCGAGGGCGATCTGGCGATGACGTTCAAGAAGTATTTCGGCGGGATCGGCCACGTGCAGATCGCCAGCGTCCCCAGCCGCAACGAGCCGGACGACGGCGAAGTCAATTACCCCTACCTGTTCCGCCTACTCGACGAGCTCGGATATGAGGGCTGGATCGGCTGCGAATACCGTCCGCGCGGGCGCACCGAGGACGGCCTCGGCTGGCTCGCTGCGGCAAACACACAAGGAGTTCGAAAATGAAAGTTCTCATCACCGGCGGCGCCGGATTTCTCGGGCAGCGCCTGGCGCGCCAACTGCTGACGCGTGGCCAACTTAGCGACAGCCAGGGCAGGGCGCACACCATAGCTCAGATCGTGCTGGCCGATGTGGTCCCGGCGCATGATTTCGGCGATCCGCGCGTGCGCGTGGTCACCGGCGACATCGCCGACCGCACGCTGCTGCGCCAGACCATCGATACCGATACGACATCGATTTTCCATCTGGCGGCGATTGTGAGTGGCCAGGCCGAAGCCGATTTCGACCTCGGCATGCGCATCAATCTCGACGCCTCGCGCCTGTTGCTGGACATCTGCCGCGAGCTTGGGCACAAACCCAAGGTGGTGTTCACCAGCTCGGTCGCGGTCTACGGCGGCAAGCTGCCGGACGTGGTGCAAGACACGACGGCGCTCAACCCGCAATCATCGTACGGTGCGCAGAAGGCGATCGGCGAATTGCTGCTCAACGACTTCAGTCGCAAGGGTTTCGTTGACGGCCGCGTACTGCGCCTGCCGACCATCAGCGTGCGTCCCGGCAAGCCGAACAAGGCGGCGTCTTCCTTTGCCAGCGGCATCATCCGCGAACCATTTAATGGCGAAGCAGCGGTCTGCCCCGTGTCACCCGAATTGCGCTTGTGGCTGTTGTCGCCGCGGCGCGCGATCGACTCGCTGATCGCGGGGCATGAACTGTCGGCCGAGTCGCTGGGCGACAGTCGCACCGTCAACCTGCCGGGCCTGTCCGTCAGCGTCAGCGAGATGGTCAGCGCACTGGGAACGGTGGCGGGGGCGGACGTGGCCTCGCGCATCAGCTTCACGCCCGACCCGGCGATTGAGCGCATCGTCAAGAGCTGGCCGGGCGCTTGGGATGTGGCACGGGCACAGGTGCTGGGTTTGTCTGCCGACAAGGATTTTGAAACAATTATCGAGGCCTATATCGAAGACGAGCTAAGGTAAGAGCGGCAGGCCGGTCGTGGTGGACCGGATTTAAGGATGATTTTTCATAGGAGAAACAAATGGCAGCGAAGAAAATTCTATTCTTGGTCGGTGATTTTGCCGAAGACTATGAAACCATGGTGCCGTTCCAGGCGCTGCAAATGGTCGGCCACACGGTGCACGCAGTCTGCCCCGGCAAGCGGAGCGGCGACAAGATCAAGACCGCGATTCACGACTTCGAAGGCGACCAGACCTATACCGAGAAGCCGGGCCACCTGTTCGCGCTGAATGCAAACTTCGATGACGTCGATGTCGGCAAGTACGACGCGCTGATGATCGCCGGCGGCCGCGCACCGGAATACCTGCGCCTGAACACGCGGGTGATCGAGATCGTGCGCCAGTTCGCCGCCGCCAGCAAACCGATCGCCGCGGTCTGCCATGGCGCGCAATTGCTGGCCGCGGCCGACGTGATTCGCGGCAAGCGGATTTCCGCCTATCCCGCCTGCGCGCCGGAAGTGCGGCTGGCCGGCGGCGACTATGCGGACATCGAAGTGGATCAGGCAGTCACCGATGGCAACTTCATCACGGCGCCGGCCTGGCCCGCCCATCCGCAGTGGCTGGCGCAGTTCCTCAAGGTCCTCGGAACCGAAATCGCGCTCTGAGCTGTCATGCAGATCGGGCCTCGCGGACCGGCACGCCGGGCCGCGAGGCTGTCCTTACCGCTATCGCACAGGCTGAATACCCATGCTCCTGAATCCTCCCCGTTACAGAATCGGCCTGGCTGCAAGCCGGGCCCATCAAGATGCTGCCGACTCGGCATTAGTACGCTTGCTCCAGGGCGGGCAGGCGGCGATCGAGACCCTACAGCCGCAATTCATCGTCGTCGGTAGAACCCTGGATGCGATCCGCAGTCACGGGCTGCTGCCGGGCTATCCATCATTCGAGCGATTTCCTTATGGCCGCGATGGTGGCATGATGATGCTGGTGTCGCGCGTCGTCGATACCGATCCGGCAAAAACCCTGGATGCGGTGATTTACCTGATGGATCCGGTCGATCCATCGTCCAATTTCCCCGAAGCGCAGGCGCTGAAACGCCAATGCGTCATCCACGGCAAACCGCTTCTGTCGACCCTTGCCGGCGCCCGCGAGTGGCTGGAACTGGAAGCGGTGGCCGCCGGCGCGGCGCCCGATCCGACGCTCGATGCCAGCTTCGATCTGGCCAATGAAAGCATCGCGCTGATTGCGCACGACGCGATGAAGGGCCGCATGCTGGAACTGGCCGAACAACATTTCGCCTTGCTGGACAGCTTCGCGATGCGCTGCGCGACCGGCACCACCGGTGGCTTGCTCAATCAGCTTGCGCAAAAGATCAAGGGCCAGGATGCCGGGCGCAATTGGGTCAGGCCTTTCCTGAGCGGTCCGATGGGCGGCGATGCGCAGATTGCCGAACTGATCCTGAATCGCCAATGCCGCCGTGTGCTGTTTCTGGAAGACCCGCATGTTGCGCGTCAGCATGAAGCCGATATTCAGCTGCTGGAGCGCGCAGCGCGCACCGTCACCGATTATGCCTCTTGCAGCAGCGATGCCAAGGGCGTGGTGCGCTGGCTGAGTTTGCTGACCGGGCGGAGCCAGCGCACTGCATGAACGCCACTGCGGGACAGGTCGGGCTTCTCGGCCGAAACGGGCCGACCTTATCGCTCCATCGCCTGGCTGCTGGAATTGTGCAGCCGCCTGCCGGAAGAAAAGCTGAGGTAAAACAACAAGAGGCGCTCAGGAAAACCTGAGCGCCTCTTGTCATATTTACTGCAGAAGGAGGAAGGCTGTTGCGGTAGACCTCAGCAGCCGAGACTGCGCCATGGGCGGCGCACTCCCCGGAAAAGCGTTATTAGCCAGCACCCAAATAAATGAATTTGAACAGGAATACAGCAGCGATACCCCAGACGATGAGTTTCACTTCCTTGGCACGGCCGGTCAATAGCTTCAGCGCCGCGTATGAAATGAAGCCGAAGGCGACGCCTTGCGCGATCGAATAGGTGAACGGCATGATCACTGCAGTAATCGCCGCCGGTACGCTTTCGGTAGTATCGGTCCAGTCAATATCAACCAGTTCGCGCAGCATCAGGCAAGACACATAGAACAGTGCCGGTGCAGTGGCGTAACCAGGCACTACACCCGCCAGCGGAGCGATGAACAAGCACGCCAGGAACAGCAGACCCACCGCGACGGCGGTCAGGCCAGTGCGGCCACCCGCTTGCACACCGGCGGCACTTTCGATGTAGGCGGTGGTGCTTGAGGTGCCAAGGAAGGAACCGGCAACGATTGCGGTGCTATCGGCCAGTAAAGCCTTGTTCAAGCGTTCCATCTTGCCGTTGACCAACAAGCCAGCGCGGTTCGCGACGCCCATCAGGGTGCCGGTGGCGTCAAACAATTCCACCAGGAAGAACACCAGCACCACGTTCAGGATACCCACCGACAACGCGCCCATGATGTCGAGCTTGAACAGGGTTGGATCGAGCGATGGCGGCATCGACACGATGCCGTGGAATGTATTGCCGGCGAAGAAGAAGCTGAGCACCGTGACCGCCAGAATACCAATCAGGATCGCGCCTTTGACTTTCAGGCGATCGAGCGTGACGATCAGGAAAAAGCCGATGACGGCCAGTATCGCCGGAGCCTTGTGCAGGTCACCGATCGCCACCAGGGTGTCTGGATTGGCGACCACGATGCCGGCGTTCTTCAGCGAGATCAGTCCCAGGAACAGACCGATACCGACCGTGATCGCAGTGCGAATCGAATGCGGGATGCCGTTGACGATCATTTCGCGCAGTCTGAACACGCTGACTGCAACGAACAGACAACCGGAAATGAATACCGCGCCCAGTGCGGCTTCCCAGGGAATCCCCATGCCTTTGACCACCGCATAGGTGAAGTAGGCGTTCAAACCCATGCCGGGAGCCAGCGCCATCGGGTAGTTCGCATACAAACCCATGATCAGCGTACCGATCGCGGCGGCCAGGCAGGTCGCGACAAAGACCGAATCCTTCGGCATGCCGGCATCGCCCAGGATCGACGGATTGACGAAGATGATGTATGCCATCGTCAGGAAGGTGGTCAGACCGGCGAGTAATTCGGTACGCACGTCGGTACCGTTTTCTTTCAATTTAAAGTATTTGTCCAACAACGACGCGTTCAACTGCTCGGTACGCACATCCGTACCGCCCTCTTTCGACTTAGACAACTTTTCCAATGCCAACACGTTCATCTCCTTGTTCATTGCTCTGATTCGATCCGATCGTCTGCAGGCAGACATTTCTTGGCTATACGACAGATCCGCGACAATATCCTACAAAGTCGGTGTTCAAACGTTGATCATTTGAATAGGTGATATCTGATATTTCTTATGTTGGTCGTCGACTTCTTTGGATCGCGGCGCAGGCTCTCGCATTGGCTCCGTCGCATTAACCGGTGTAAGGTAAATTCCGGACGCGCGATTTCGCTGGCCTTTGCAACTAGGCTGATTTGTCTTGCCAACGAATTCGCTTCATATTCCATGCAAGGGCGGCCAGATCCATTCCGATCTGAGCAATTAGTTTCCAGGAAGTAATCCGACAGATTCCTAGGGCTAACAACCAGTCGGAAGAATTAGCCGAGCGCTATCGTGGGGGCATTTGCAAAAATCGAGAAGCAGGTGCAGGAAGAAGGGACGCAATTAATGGCAATAGCCGAGTCGGCAGATCCTCAAAATTTGCCGGATGGATTGGCGGTTCCCGAGGAGATAGCGTGCCGCCAAGGACGACTGGGCGTGCTCGACGAAGCCAAACGCAAGCTTGATGCGCGCGCCCATGAACGCGATATCGCGGCACAAGCCGAATATGAAGCTAGGGTGACACCGATTCTGGTGCGCGCGCTGGCGCGGGTCGGCCATGAATGGAACCTGTTATTCATGTTGATGCCGTCGGCGTGTGAGGATCTTTGCTTGACCGGCTCTCAGCCATCCTGAACCCTTGCGGGGGAAGTCGTCCATTCCATTCATCAAGATGCCGATAACCAAACGGATGCGCTGCGCACCCTCTGACACACGGCAGAATAATGTCGATCGGGACTCACATTCTTTCAGGCCGTTAATCGGGAGCAACAAAGGGCGCGGAGCAAAGCAAGTTGAATCGTCCTCCCATCAATTACCACGACACCCGTTTTTCATCCGCCTGCTGTGCTTCAGATAGGAGTTCACTTACTCTGCAGCCAATAACCCGGTTGTGCATAAATCGCTTTCAGCGCGTCGATGAAGAAACGTGTTTTGGCCGGCAGGTGCCGCTGCTGTGGGTACACCGCCATGATGTCGTATTGTGGCAGCGCATATTCGTCCAGCACCGTAATCAACTCGCCCGAGGCCAGTTGCGCCTGAATTTCCCAGGTCGAGCGCCAAGCCAGTCCCAGTCCCTCGCTGGCCCAGTGGTGCAATAACTCGCCGTCATTGCAGTCGAGATTGCCGGCGGCTTTGACGATCACCGGCTTGCCATTGTCCTGAAAATACCAGCCGCGCTGCTGGCCACCCTGCAGATTGAAGGACAGACAATTGTGCTGGGCCAGATCGTCGAGCGTGCGCGGAATCCCGTTGCGGACGAAATAGTCTGGCGTGCCGCAGACCACGCGCCGATTGCTGGCTAGTTTGACCGCGACAAAGCTGGGGTCGATATTGCCGCCGATGCGGATGCTGAGGTCGTAGCCTTCACGCACTAGATCAACCACGCGATCAGTCAGGTTGAACGAAATCTGCACTTCGGGGTTGGCCTTGACGAAGGCCGGGGCATGCGGCGCCACATGCTTGCGGCCGTAGGCGGCCGGCGCCGACACGATCAGGTGCCCGGTCGCCTTGTGGCGGCCCTCGGAGATGAGCTTGTCTGCATAGCTGAGGTCGCTCAATAGCTTGCGGCAGTGGTCGAGGTACACCATGCCTTGTTCGGTCAATGTCAGGTGACGGGTCGTGCGGTGCATCAACTTGACGCCTAGCCGTTTCTCCAGGGCATCAATGCGGCGTCCCAGCATTACCGGGGTAATGGCTTGCTCCAGCGCGGCACGCGCCAGGCTGCCTTTTTCGGCCACATCGACGAAGGCTTCGATTTGCGTAAGTTTATCCATACAGAGATTATTCCATACGCTGAGTATCGAATAAAGCGATGTTTTGTCTTCTTATCAAAGAAGAGTTTTAACTATAGGATGCAAATCATCCAATCAGGTCTCTTCACAAATCAACGTATCCGGGGAATCAACATGGCAAAGATGACGGCAGCACAAGCAGCTGCATATGTATTAGAAAAAGAAGGCGTTAGCCAAGCATTTGGTGTTCCAGGTGCCGCAATCAATCCATTTTACTCTGCGCTGAAAAAGCAAGGCACCATCAAGCATATCCTGGCGCGCCACGTCGAAGGTGCTTCGCACATGGCCGAAGGCTACACTCGTGCCAAGGCCGGCAACATCGGTGTCTGTATCGGTACTTCCGGCCCAGCCGGTACCGACATGATCACCGGTTTGTATTCGGCCCAAGCAGATTCGATACCAATTCTGTGTATTACCGGCCAAGCACCACGTGCCCGTTTGTACAAAGAGGATTTCCAGGCTGTCGATATCGAATCGATCGCCAAGCCAGTCACCAAATGGGCCGTGACCGTGCGCGAACCGGCCTTGGTGCCGATGGTATTCCAGCAAGCTTTCCACCTGATGCGTTCCGGTCGCCCTGGTCCAGTGCTGATCGATTTGCCGTTCGACGTGCAAATGGCCGAAATCGAATTCGATCCGGACACTTACCAGCCACTGGAAGTCTATAAACCAAAAGCAACCCGCGCTCAAATCGAAAAAGCGCTCGCGATGCTGAACGACGCCGAGCGTCCGGTGATTACCGCTGGTGGCGGCATCATCAATGCCAACGCAGCCGATTTGCTGGTCCAATTCGCTGAATTGACTGGCGTACCGGTGATCCCGACGCTGATGGCATGGGGCGCGATCGCTGATGATCACCCGTTGATGGTCGGTATGGTCGGTCTGCAAACTAGCCATCGTTACGGCAATGCCACCATGTTGGCGTCCGACTTCGCACTCGGGATCGGTAACCGTTGGGCGAATCGCCACACCGGCTCGATCGACGTCTTCACCAAAGACCGCAAATTTGTCCACATCGATATCGAACCGACCCAGATCGGTCGCGTGTTCGGCCCGGACTTCGGTATCGTGTCCGATGCAGGCGCTGCGCTGAAACTGTTCATCGAAGTCGCGCAAGAATGGAAAGCCGCCGGCAAGCTGAAAGACCGTTCCGCCTGGGTTGCCGAATGCCAGCAACGCAAACGCACGATGCTGCGCCGCACCCACTTCGAAGACGTGCCGGTCAAGCCGCAACGCGTGTACGAAGAAATGAACAAGGCTTTCGGTCGCGAAACCTGCTACGTCAGCACCATCGGCCTGTCGCAAATCGCTGCCGCCCAGTTCCTGCACGTGTACTACCCGCGTCACTGGATCAACTGCGGGCAAGCCGGCCCGTTAGGTTGGACCATCTCCGCCGCATTGGGTGTCTGCGCTGCTGATCCGAAGCGTCAGGTCGTGGCTATTTCCGGGGATTATGACTTCCAGTTCATGATCGAAGAATTGGCCGTCGGTGCGCAGTTCAATATTCCTTACCTGCACGTGGTGGTGAACAACTCTTACCTCGGCCTGATTCGTCAATCGCAGCGCGGTTTCGACATGGATTACTGTGTTCAGCTGGCGTTCGAAAACATCAATGCGCCGGAACTCAACGGTTACGGTGTGGACCATGTTGCCGTGGTCGAAGGTCTGGGTTGCAAAGCGATTCGTGTCACCGACCCGGAACAGATTCAGGCAGCGTTCACCCAGGCCCGTGCCTGGATGGAAAAATTCCGGGTGCCGGTGGTGGTCGAAATCATCCTGGAGCGTGTCACTAACGTCTCGATGGGCACCGAGATCAACAGCATCAACGAGTTTGAACCGCTGGCGACCGAACCTGGTCACGCACCGACCGCAGTCGGAATCTCGATACTGGATTAAGATTAAGCATCAAGATATGAAGGAAATTAAAATGACAAAACTGGCCGCTAATTTGACCATGCTGTTTACCGAGCGTGCATTTCTGGATCGTTTTGAAGCCGCTGCGCAGGCAGGGTTCCGAGGCGTCGAGTTCCTGTTTCCGTATGCCTTCCATGCTGATCAGATTGCCGACAAGCTGAACCTGTATCAGCTGGATCTGGTGCTGCACAATTTGCCGGCCGGTAATTGGGAAGCGGGCGAGCGCGGTATTGCCTGCCATCCTGATCGCGTCGGCGAGTTCAAGGAAGGTGTAGACGAAGCGATTCGTTACGCCAGGGTACTGGGCGTCAAACAGCTGAACTGTCTGGTTGGCATCGTGCCACCGGGGGTGAGCCAGGAATCGGCCTATAACACGGTGGTCAGCAACCTGAAGTTTGCGGCTGACAAACTGAAGGCTGAGGGCATTCGCCTGCTGATTGAGCCAATCAACACTTTCGATATTCCCGGCTTTTTCCTGTCGCATACCAAACAGGCGGTCGAGATCATCAAGGCGACCGGTTCGGATAACCTGTTTGTGCAGTATGACATCTACCACATGCAACGTATGGAAGGCGAGCTGGTCAACACGATCAAGGCGAACTTGCCACTGATCAAGCACGTGCAGCTGGCGGATAACCCGGGCCGCTTTGAACCGGGCACCGGTGAAATCAACTATCGCTACTTGTTTGCGCAACTCAATGAAATGGGTTACGACGGCTGGATCGGTTGCGAATACAAACCGAAGGCGGGCACGGTTGAGGGATTGGGCTGGCGCGCTGCACACGGCGTTTGAGCGAGTACCACGGTCGCGCACGCAGTGTTCATCGACAAAAAATCGACATATTGACAAGTAACGGAGAAAATCATGGCAAAAATTGGATTTATCGGATTAGGCATCATGGGCGCGCCGATGGCGGCGAATTTGCAGGCGGGCGGACACAAGCTGTATCTGCACGACATCAAAAACCCGCCTGCGACGCTGATCGACGGGGGCGCCACGGTCTGCACCTCGGGTGCGGAAGTCGCCAAGCGCGCCGACATCATCATCGTAATGGTGCCGGATACCCCTCACGTCGAAGCCGCGCTGTTCGATGAGAACGGTGTCGCCAAAGGTTTGACAGCTGGCAAGATCGTGGTCGACATGAGTTCGATTTCCCCGATTGCGACCAAGGGTTTCGCCAAGAAAATCAATGCACTGGATTGCCAGTACCTGGATGCGCCGGTTTCCGGCGGTGAAGTCGGCGCCAAGGCGGCATCGCTGACCATCATGGTTGGTGGTTCCGAAGAAGCGTTCAATACCGTCAAACCGCTGTTCGACCTGATGGGTAAGAACATCACCCTGGTCGGTGGCAACGGCGATGGCCAGACCACCAAGGTCGCGAATCAGATCATCGTGGCGTTGAACATTCAGGCCGTGGCTGAAGCGCTGTTGTTCGCCTCCAAGGCAGGTGCTGACCCAGCCAAAGTGCGTCAGGCATTGATGGGCGGTTTCGCCGCATCGCGCATCCTGGAAGTGCATGGCGAACGGATGGTGAAACGCACGTTCAACCCGGGTTTCCGGATTGAATTGCATCAGAAAGATTTGAACCTGGCCTTGCAAGGTGCTAAAGCACTCGG
Organism: Pseudundibacterium arcticum; assembly: GCF_042646465.1. Lineage (NCBI taxonomy): Bacteria > Pseudomonadati > Pseudomonadota > Betaproteobacteria > Burkholderiales > Oxalobacteraceae > Pseudundibacterium > Pseudundibacterium arcticum. The sequence continues at coordinate 138,941 of NZ_JBHRTP010000024.1, read as the reverse complement.
CGTCTCTTTGCCAAACACGGCAATGGTACAAGAGCTGATGAACGCTTGCGCTGCCAACGGCATGAGTGGTCTGGATCATTCGGCCTTGTGCCGCGCAACCGAGCTGATGTCCAATCACGAGATTGCTCAAGCTTAAATTGTGATGCGGGGGCCGCCCGGCTCCCGCTGATTCATCTGGCCTGGAAAGCGCCTGGGGCATCCTGCCGCATTGGTCGCCACAGGCCTTTTATGAAAGTTTTCCGGCATGAGTACGCTTGCCCCCCGTCAATTTTTACGCGATTTATATTCCAGTGCAGTCAATGCCGTCAGTGCCGAGAAGTGTCTGCCGGCCTTTCTGCCAGAACCTTCACCGAATGGCCGTACGTTGGTCATCGGTGCCGGTAAAGGTGCCGCCGCAATGGCGAAAGCGGTAGAAGATCGTTGGCAAGGTGATATTTCCGGCCTGGTCGTCACGCGCTATGGCCATGGCGCTGATTGCAAGCGGATTGAAGTGGTCGAAGCTGCGCATCCGGTACCGGATGAAGCCGGTCGTGCTGCCGCTGGCCGCATGATGGAGATGGTGCAGGGCCTGACTGAAAACGATCTGGTGCTGTGCCTGATTTCCGGCGGTGGCTCGGCCTTGCTGGCCTTGCCGGCAGAGGGCATCACTTTGGCCCAGAAACAGGCGATCAATAAAGCGCTGCTGAAAAGCGGTGCGGCGATTTCCGAAATGAATTGCGTGCGCAAGCACTTGTCGGCCATCAAGGGCGGTCGCCTGGCGCTGGCCTGCGCACCGGCGCGCGTAGTGACCTTGCTGATTTCCGATGTCCCGGGCGACGACCCTGGCATCATTGCCAGCGGCCCAACCTTGCCGGACGCGACGACCTGCGCCGAAGCGCTGGCCATTTTGCGCAAATACGACATCGAAGTGCCTGCCAATATTCAGCAACATCTGGAGTCCGGTGCTGGCGAGACACCGAAACCTAGCGATCCGCGCTTTGCGCGCAATACCCACCATGTGATCGCGACCGCGCAAGAAGCGCTGGAAGCGGCGGCCGCCACCGCGCGTGCCGCAGGCATCACGCCGTATATTTTGTCGGACGGGATCGAGGGCGAGGCCCGCGATGTCGGTATCGTGCATGCCGCCATTGCCAAGCAAGTAGAGCAGCGCGGCCAACCTTTCAGCAAGCCGTGCGTACTGATTTCCGGCGGTGAAACCACGGTAACGGTGCGCGGCAAAGGCCGTGGCGGACGTAATGCGGAATTCTTGCTGAGTCTGGCAGTAGCGCTGGACGGACATCCGAATATCCATGCGATAGCCTGCGATACCGATGGCATCGATGGCTCGGAAGACAATGCCGGCGCCTTGTACCACCCCGACTCGGTAACCCGCGCCGCCGCCCTGGGTCTGCGCGCGCGGACCATGCTTGAAAATAATGATGGTTACGGATTTTTCAGTGCACTGGAGGACTTGGAAGTGAGCGGTCCGACGCGCACCAATGTCAATGATTTCCGGGCGATCTTGATTCTCTAAGCGCCAATAGTTCTCAGTCCCATTGATATCCATTCGACACGGCCGCAAGCGTATTTCTCACTTGCGGCCGTGCTTGCAAGTGGCATTTGAATTGCTGTGGTCAATGGGTATCGCAGCAAAAATGCCCAATAATGATGAAAAAGGAAAGACAAGATGCGACGTCAACGTAAGGCCAAAATCGTAGCGACACTCGGCCCTGCCAGTAACAGCAAGGAAGCGATTCTGGCGCTATTCGAAGCGGGAGCAGATGTGTTCCGTTTCAACTTCAGTCACGGCTCTCATCAGGATCATCAGGCGCGTTGCGATATCGTGCGCGAGATTGAACGCAGTGTCGGTCGTCCGATCGCCATTCTGGCCGACCTGCAAGGCCCCAAACTGCGCGTCGGCCAATTTGCCGAGGGCAAGATCACGCTGGCAGCCGGTGCCGAATTCGTGCTCGACCGCGACCCCACGCCTGGTACTGCGCGACGCGTATGCCTGCCGCACCCCGAATTGTTTGAAGTCATCGCGGCTGGCCAATCCCTGCTGCTGGATGACGGCAAGCTGCGCCTGGAAGTATTGGGCAGCGATGGCCACAGCATCCGTACTCGCGTCATCAATGGCGGAGTGTTGTCGGACCGCAAGGGCGTTAATGTGCCGGACGTGGTGTTGCCGATTCCCGCGCTGACAGAAAAAGATCGACGCGATTTGACCTTTGCGTTGGAAATGGGCGCGGATTGGGTCGCGTTGTCTTTCGTGCAGCGCCCGGAAGATGTACTGGAAGCGCGCGCCCTGATTGGCGACCGGGCCGGTGTGCTGTCCAAGCTGGAAAAACCGGCGGCACTCGATCGGCTCGAAGAAATCGTGGCCGTGTCGGACGCGATCATGGTCGCGCGTGGTGACTTGGGTGTGGAACTGCCGCCGGAGCGTGTGCCTGGCGTGCAAAAGCGGATTCTGCGCGTTTGCCGCAAGCACGGCAAACCGATCGTGATTGCGACCCAAATGCTGGAGTCGATGATTTCGGCGCCGGTACCGACGCGCGCTGAAGCTTCGGATGTCGCCAGTGCCATTTATGACGGTGCAGATGCTGTGATGTTGTCGGCTGAATCGGCCAGTGGTGCCTATCCGGTGCCGGCAGTGGCGATCATGGACCGCATCATCAACGAAGTCGAGCGCGATCCGCTATACCGCAACATGATTGATGCCCAGCACGAAGCACCATTGCCAAACCGCGGCGATGCGATTTGCTCGGCCTTGCGCGACGTCACGCAAATTGTCGGCGCGGTCGCCACCGTGACTTACACCACCTCCGGCCACACCAGCCTGCGCGCTGCACGCGAGCGGCCGATGGCGCCGATTCTGAGCATCACCCCGAAGCTGGCGACTGCACGCCGTTTGGCCTTGGTGTGGGGGGTACATTCCACGGTCAGCCCGGACGTACATGATGTGGATTCGATGGTGGCAGCAGCTTGCCGCACCGCGTTGAAAGAAGGGTTCGGGCAAGTAGGCGATCAAATCGCCATCACCGCTGGGGTGCCATTTGGTCAGCCTGGCACGACCAATCTGCTGCGCATCGCCGAGATCTGGCCGCCAGCCGCCTAAAGCAGTTTCTGCCGTAGGTACGGGAGCTAAGGTCGGGCCCGAGCAGCGCAACTGTATTGACTGTACGGTGAGCGTCGCAGATCCGAGATTGGCTCAGCACGTGCGGCAGAAACTGCTCTAACACCACTGTAGCCGTTTGATCGCTCCTGCCCGGCAGGAGGAGCGGGAGCGTTCGTCCAGATTTGTTCAGCCATCATGTTCAGCCAGCCTACCGATCTACCGACACGCCTGCAAAATACCGTTCTCAGCTTGCTGCAAAGCCTACTGGCAGGCATAGGACAAATCTATTTCCAGGCGGCGCCGCTGACCGGTGCTGTGCTCTTGTTGTGCCTGTACCTGAGTCGCCCGGTATTGGCGCTGGGCTGCCTGCTGGGCGCGATCGCTGCGACTGCGACCGCCTGCGTGGCAGGTTTTCCGAGAGAACAGCGACAACAAGGTTTGTACGGTTTCAACGCCGCACTGAGCGGGATCGGGCTGTGCAGTTTTTATCAATTCGAGCCGGCACTGCTGGCCTGGATAGTGCTGGCCGGAGTGCTGATGGCATTCGTCACGCATGCCTTCCTGCGCTGGTGCAAATTGCCGGCGCTGACATTGCAATTCGTATCGCTGATGTTGCTGGCAGCGGTCTTTGGGCCGCAATCGGGCTTGCATGGCTTGCCGCCGCTGCAAATGTCCGGCACCTGCAGCTTAGCCCTGCTGAATTATCCATTTTGCGTCACCGGGCAAATCGGCTTTATCAGTTCTGTGCCGCTGGGCATGCTGATGTGGACTGCCCTGGCGCATCATCGGTGGCATCTGGGTGCATGGGCGCTGCTGGGAGCTTTAATCGCCTGGTATGCACTGGTGCTGGGCAACAGCCTGTGGCCGCAGGCATACATCACAACGCAAGCGGCAGGCATGGGTACAAATTGCATCCTGGTGATGCTGGGCTTGAGCGTACACCAGCGCGCTTGGCCGCTGCGCGTTCTCGGTAGTGGCTTCAGCATCGTGCTGTGCCTGGTCTTCGGCACGATGGCGTTGCCGTATTTCACGCTGCCTTTTGTGTTGGCGACCTGGACTGTCTTACTGCTGTCCAGGCCGAGCCGGGTCCCTGAAAGCTTGCTGAAATCACGTCGCGCAAGGGCGTAAATAAATATACTCCCCAATAAATTTTTTAAAATATGGCGATTCCCGCAATTATTTAGCGGGATGTATTTATATACTGCCTACCAGTATATTGATTGCAAGATTGTTGCGAACACAAGCAGGATAGCCACAAAAATGTAACCTGCTAAGGTGGGCGAACAAATCGCGATTAGCGCTGACCTACCGTTTGGTCGGCCTGGTACGACCAATCTGCTGTGCATTGCAGAAATCTGTCCAGAAACCAAGTACGCAATTAATAAAAAAGGTCGGGGCAATCGTCCCGACCTCTTTTTTGTTGGTCTGCCCAGTCAGGGCAAAAATGCTCAGGTGCTACCAACTAGTTGCCAAGCTTTAAAATTCTTCCCAAACCGAACTATCGATGCCTGTTTTTGATGCAGCGGAAGACGTGCCCAGTTTGCGGACTGTCGCTGAGACGATCTTGGGCTTGGCCATCATGATCGGCTTTCTTGGGGCAAGTTTCGACGCCATCGTGCTGTGGCTGTCATTGTGGGCAAGTTTGAAGAAGCCCACCACTTGCGTCAGTTTGACGGCCTGATCCTGCATGCTTTCCGCGGCGGCGGCAGCCTGTTCCACCAGGGCGGAATTTTGCTGCGTCATTTCATCCATGTGGCCGATTGCACGGCTGATTTCTTCAATCCCTTCGCTTTGTTCATGGCTGGCGGCGGTGATTTCGCTCATGATATCGGCCACCCGTTTCACCGAAGTGACGATCTGATCCATCGTTTGGCCTGCTTCGTCGACCAGTTTGCTGCCCGCATCGACTTTTTCAACCGAATCGCCAATCAGCCCCTTGATTTCCTTGGCCGCTGCGGCCGAGCGTTGTGCCAGGTTGCGCACTTCAGTTGCGACCACCGCAAAGCCACGTCCCTGTTCGCCGGCACGTGCCGCCTCCACCGCGGCATTCAGGGCCAGGATATTGGTCTGGAACGCGATGCCGTCGATGACGCCGATGATGTCGACGATCTTGCGCGAACTATCCTTGATCGACCCCATCGTGTCGACCACGTTGCTGACCACGGTGCCGCCTTTCACCGCGAAGTCGGTGGCCGAGATCACCAGCTGATTGGCTTGGCGCGCATTCTCCGCATTTTGCTTGACGGTCGTGGTCAGTTCTTCCATCGCGCTGGCGGTTTGTTCCAGCGAGCTGGCTTGCGACTCGGTGCGCGAAGACAAGTCGGCATTGCCGCTGGCGATCTGGCTTGATGCGGTGGCAATCGTTTCGGTGCCAATGCGTACCTCGCCGACGATGCGCACCAGGCTTTCATTCATCGTCTTCAGCGCCTGCATCAGTTGCCCGATTTCATTCTTTGTTTTGACCTCGACGTTGGTGGTCAAGTCGCCATCGGCGACGCGTTTCGCTATGCCGACCGCCTTGATCAAGGGCACCGTGATGCTGCGCGAGACCCGAAATCCAACCAAGATCGATAAAGCAATGGCAGCCAGCGCCAGGATAGCGATGAACATGCGCGCGCTGCGTGATTCGGCGCTGGCGGTAGCACCGGCTCTGTCCATCAATTCGCCATGAAAAGCGAACATTTTGTCGAGCGCTATATAGTAGTCAATCTGGGGTCCGGAAAACTGCGTCAGCAGGTACTCACTTGCCTTGTCCTGCGAGCCTTCATTGAACAGTTTCAAGACAACATCCCGAGCGGGAAGATATTTTGCGCGCGCCTCGAGCGCCTCTTTCACAAAACGCTTGTCTTCTTCCGTGTCGGCCACTTTTTCTAGCTTGTCGAAGTTTTCATTGATGATCTGATTGGATTTTTCAATGATGGAGAACTGTTTCTTGATCTGGGCCGGATCGTTCAGCAGCATCATGTCGTGCATGGCTAACGCGGTTTTATTGACTTCGATCTGAATCAGATTGGCCATTACCGTCTTCGGATAACGGTTCTTGACGATGAGATCGATGCTGTCATTGAGTTTGCCGACCTGGGTGGTGCCGAGCAGGGTAATCGCAATCAACAATGTGATGACAATACCGAAGCCAATCGCTAGGCGCTGGCTGATTCTCGAGTTTGGGATGTTCATGTTCTTCTCTCTCTATTGAACCGCTATCTGGGGCTGGATGGATATGGGTTGCTGAGTGTCTCAGAAATTCAAGGTTGGCGCTGGATAGGCACGATCGATAGTTGGCATGATCAGAATGTACCGAGTGAGCGCATGATGTTTGCGGCATTCTTTTTTCAGAAGCGATTAGCGTGCTGCTTCTGCCAAGTTAAATGCAAGCTGGTTGTGGCGTTCGAGAACGACGGGTAAGTCCACCGACGCCAATTCGCCGTTGCGTACCACGACGCGGCCATTGATGATGCTGTAGGCGACGTTGGACGGGGTGCAGAACACCAGCGCTGCGACCGGATCATGCCAGGCACCGGCGAAGCCGATCTGATCGAGGCTGAACATCACGATGTCCGCCGCCATGCCGGGTTTCAGGGCGCCGATATCGTCGCGGTTCAAGACTTTGGCACCGCCCAGCGTCGCGATTTCCAGCGCCTGGCGCGCGGTCATCGCATCCGGCCCTGTCGTTTGCGAATGCGCGACACGCTGCAACAGCATGGCCTGGCGCACTTCGCCCAGCATATGGCCGGAATCATTCGAGGCGCAGCCGTCCACCCCGAGACCGACCGCGATGCCGGCATCAATCATCTTGCGGATCGGCGCGATGCCGGAAGCCAGCCGCATATTCGAGCAAGGGCAGTGCGCGATCCCGGTACCGGTGCGGGCGAACATGTAAATGCCATCATCGTCCAGCTGCACGCAATGGGCATGCCAGACGTCGTGGCCGACCCAGCCGCAATCTTCCGCGTATTCGGCCGGCGTCATATTGAATTTTTCTCGGCTGTACGCGATGTCATTGGCATTTTCAGCCAAGTGGGTATGCAGCGACACGCCGTGGCTGCGCGCCAGCAAGGCCGCTTCGCGCATCAGGTCGCGCGACACTGAGAACGGTGAGCAGGGCGCGACCACGATGCGCTGCATCGCATAGCGCTCGGCATCGTGATAGGTTTCGATCAGGCGTTGCGTATCTTGCAAAATCGCGCGCTCATCCTCGACCACGCGATCCGGCGGCAAACCGCCCTTGGATTGGCCGACGCTCATCGAACCGCGTGCCGCGTGGAACCGCATGCCGATTTTTTGCGCCGCTTCGATGCTGTCGTCGAGCTTGCAACCATTCGGATAAACGTACAAATGATCGCTGCTGGTGGTGCAGCCGGACAGCATCAGCTCTGCCATTGCGGTCAGGCTGGAGACGTGCACCATCTCCGGCGTCAAATTGGCCCAGATCGGGTACAGATTGGTCAGCCAGTTGAACAGTTCGCCGTTTTGCGCGGTCGGAATCACGCGCGTCAGGCTTTGGTACATATGGTGATGGGTATTGATCAGGCCCGGCATCACCACATGGTTGGTGGCGTCGATAATTTCATCGGCACTGTGCGGCAAATCGGCGCTGTTGCCGACTTGTTCGATCACGTTGTCACGGATGAAAATCGCGCCGTTGGCGATTTCGCGGCGATCGGCATCCATCGTCACGAGGACGCGGGCATTCTTGATGAGAAGAGTTTTCGTCATGGCAGGGTGGGCACCGCGGTTATGCGGTGCCGGATCAGAACATCAATAAAAAAGGGCGGAGGACAAGGGGGGACGGATTATCCGTTGCCACGTTGTCCTCCGCCCCATGCTGTGGTGCAGAGTGTGCCTAAATCAAAAAAAGTTAATGTTCGGAACTGTGTGCCGCTGCCATTGCATAATTTCTTACATCTTCTTCGGCGCCTTTGCCGTTGAAGAACAGGTTCAGCAATACGGCGCTGATGGTTGCCAGCAAGATGCCGCTGTCAACCACGGTGGACAACCAGTGCGGCAATTGATGGAAGAAGCGCGGTGCGACCAACGGAATCATGCCGGCGCCGATACTGATCGCGACGATGAACAGATTGTTGCGATTGTGATTGAGACCGGCGTTGCCCAAGATCTTGATACCGGTGGCCGCCACCATGCCAAACATCACGATGCCGGCACCACCCAGTACGAATACCGGAATCGATGCAGCCACATGGGCCATTTTCGGAAACAGGCCGAAGCCAGCCAGGATCAGCCCGGCGGCGACGCAGACGTAACGACTGCGGACACCGGTCACACCGACCAAGCCAATGTTCTGTGAGAACGAGGTGTAGGGGAAGGTGTTGAACACGCCGCCGATCACGGTGCCGATGCTGTCTGCGCGCAAGCCGTTCGCGAGTTCCTGGTTGCTGATTTTTTTGCCGGTCAGCTCGGACAGCGCCAGAAACATCCCAGTCGACTCCACCATCGTGACGATCATCACCAGGCACATGCCGACGATCGCGCCCAGATCGAAAGTCGGCATGCCGTAGTGAAATGGCGTGATGAACGCGAACCAGCCCGCTTCGCCCAGTCCCTCGAAACTGACTTTGCCCATGGCCAGCGAGATCACGAAGCCGAGCACCATGCCGAGCAAGACCGAGATATTGCCGAGAAAGCCTTTCAGATACTTGGTCATCAGCATGATAGACACCAGCACGATCAGCGCGATCGCGAGATTTTCCGGCGCACCGTAGTTCGGGTTGGCGACCATCGTTTTCGATGCGGCATCGAAGATGGTGGGTTGTCCGCCCGCGGCCCAGTGGATGCCGACCCGCATCAGCGATACACCGATCACCGTGATGATGGTACCGGTTACGACCGGCGGGAAATAGCGCACTGCACGGCTCATGAAGGGTGTGATGATCAGGCCGAATAGCCCGGATGCGATGACCGCGCCGTAAATGCTGAGAATGCCGAGGTCAGGGTTACCCGCCATCGCGACCATCGGGCCGACTGCGGCAAAGGTCACACCCATCATGACCGGCATGCGAATACCGAATTTCCAGATGCCGAGCGCTTGAATCAAGGTGACCAGGCCGCAACAGAACAGATCGGCATTGATCAGAAAGGCGATTTGGTCTTTCGGCAAATGGAGTGCGCCGCCGATGATCAGCGGTACCGCGATGGCGCCGGCGTACATCACCAGCACATGCTGCATACCGAGTGCAAATAGTTTTCCTGCAGGCAGCTTTTCATCTACCGGGTGGGTGGTGGCTTGCATTGTCTCTTCCTTGAATGGTGGAATATTTTATGTTTCTTGATCTGAACCAAGTTGTCCCTCTTGCGGGGCTAATAAATGCTGTGCCTGCAAAACAGGCTGTTTTGTCAGGCTTTGTCTGCGCCGTAAAAAAATACTGGTGAGATTATATTTTGTTGCGTCGCCTGCGACTGCCAGCCGCAGGCACCGCACATGAGGCGCCATCAGCCAACAGCAGCAGGCTCAAGCTCAGGGTTTGGGCTGAAAGTGGCGCAAGAAATCGAGCAAGATCTGGGCCGAGACTTCCGCATCGTCGGCCGTCATGGTTTCCAGCGGATTGTGACTGATACCGCCATTGCCGCAACGGGTAAACAACATCGCGACATCGGTCAATTTGGCCAGCGCCATCGCATCGTGTCCGGCGCCCGACGGCAATTCGAACGCCGGCACCCCGGCGCGTTCGGTGGCGGCAGCGAATTGCTGCATCAACCACGGTGCGCACGGTGCGGCCGGCTCCGACACTGCTCGGTTCAGCGTGACTTCGATATTGCGGCGCTGGCAAATCGCTGCGATCGCATTCACGATATCGGTGACTGCGGCGTCGCGCGTGGCATCATCTGCGGCGCGGATATCCAGCGACAATTGGCAAGCACCCGGGATCACATTGACCGAACCGTTCGGCACCTGCAACTGGCCGACGGTGCCGACCAGTGATGGTGCCTTGCCGCAGCGTTGCTCGACATACAGCACGATTTCTGCGGCGGCGGCGGCGGCATCCTTGCGCATCGCCATCGGCGTGGTGCCGGCATGGCTCGCCACACCTTTCAGGTCCACCAGATAGCGGGAGCTGCCGGCAATCGAGGTCACGATGCCGACTTGCAAATCGCGTCCCAGCAAGACCGGTCCCTGTTCGATATGCACTTCGACGAAGCCCAGCACATCGGCTGGATTGCGGGCGATGGCGGGAATCTGGGACACGTCGTGGCCGGCGGCGGTCAAGGCTTCGCGCATCGTCACGCCATCGGCGTCGGTCTTATCCAGCAGCGCCAGGTCGAATTGGCCGATGATGGCGTTGCTGCCGAGGAAGGTACTCTTGAAGCGGACCCCTTCTTCCTCCGAAAAACCGATGATTTCAAAATGGAAAGGCAGCTTTTCACCGCGTTCATGCAAATGCTTGACGATAGCAATCGGCAACAGAATACCCTCACGGCCGTCGTATTTACCGCCGTTGCGCACGGTATCGTAATGCGAACCGGTCAGCAGTGATTTGGCGTTCGGATTGTCGGAGAGATAGCGGCCGACCACGTTGCCGACTGCGTCGATTTCCACCTGCATACCCGCGTCCGTCATCCAGCTTGCGAGTTGCGCTGCGGTTTTGCGATGCGCATCGGTCATGTAAGCGCAGGTCAGGTTGCCCTCATCGTCGCTCCAGGCGCCGATGGTTTCCGACCATTCCATGATGGTATTGCCGAAATGTGGCGTGTGGCTGAGCAAGTCGTTCAGGCGCAACTCGGCGATGCGGCTGATCTGGCGCAGACATTCGGCCAGCTCATCTTCACGCTGGTTCTTGAAGCGGCGGGTGAAGGTGCTGATGATGGTTTGGCGGGTAAAGCCCTTGCCATCCGGACCCTTGACCGCGACGATGAAGGGGAAGCCGAACTTGGCGTTGTAATCGGCGTTCAGTTTGTGCAGCGTCGCGAATTCTTCCGGGCTGCAACTGTTCAGGCCGGCCTTGGCCTGTTCGCCAGTCGATTCCTTGGTCAATTCGCCGGCGATCGCGGCTTTACCCGCTAACTCCGGGTGGGCCCGGATCAGGCCGAGTTGCTCGTCTTCAGTGGCGTTGGCGGCCACACCTTGCAGCGCCAGCTTGAGCGCGGTCAGCGAGGCGAACGGGCGCTGCGTTGCGGCCCGTTGCGGGATCCAGGGTGAGTGTTCGTAAATGCCATGCAGGATTTCGACGAATTCGGTTGCTGTGCAGCTGTTCAGATGTTGCAGAGTTGTAGTCATATGCTCTCGAGGCAGGTCCCACCCGCCTTTGTCCTCGTCATGAATTGGATGGCGGGTGGGACCCGCCGGAGTTCATTTGGAGAAAGGATGTGTGTTGCGCCAATGTTCGGCAATGTCGATGCGGCGCGTGACCCAGACCTTGTCGTGCGACTGCACATAGTCGAGGAAGCGCGCCAGCGCGGCGGCCCGGCCTGGCCGTCCGACTAGGCGGCAATGCAGCCCGATCGACAGCATTTTCGGCTGGTTCAAGCCATTCGGATCGCCTTCTGTATACAGCACATCGAATGCATCTTTCAGGTAATCGAAAAACTGGGTTCCGGAATTGAAACCTTGCATCGCGGCAAAACGCATATCGTTGGTATCGAGCGTGTAGGGCACCACCAGATGCGGTTTGAGCGCCGGCTTGCCAGCCGCATCGGTGATCGCGACTTCTTGCCAGAACGGCAGGTCGTCGCCGTAATGGTCGGCGTCGTAGCTGAAGCCGCCATGTTCGACCACCAGCTTGCGCGTGTTCGGGGAATCGCGTCCGGTGTACCAGCCAGCAGGAGCGACGCCAGTCAACTCTTTGATGATCTGTACCGCTTCGGCCATGTGCGCGCGTTCGGTGGCCTCGTCCATGTGCTGATAGCTGATCCAGCGCAGCGCATGACAGGCGATTTCGTGGCCGAGTTCCTGGAAGGCGGACAGCGCTTCCGGATTGCGTTTCAGCGCCATCGACACGCCGAACACCGTCAATGGCAGCTTGCGTTCTTCAAACATGCGCAACAGCCGCCACAAGCCGGCGCGCGTGCCGTATTCATAGATCGATTCCATGCTCATGTGGCGCATTTCGAACGCTTGGGCGCCGATGATTTCGGACAGGAAAGTTTCCGAAGCCCGGTCACCGTGCAACACGCAATTTTCGCTGCCTTCTTCGTAATTCAACACGAATTGCAGCGCTACGCGTGCGCCGTCTGGCCATTGTGCGTGTGGCGGAGTGCGACCGTAGCCGATCAGATCGCGAGGGTAATTCTGGTACGTATCAATCACGCATCACCTGAAAATAACAGTTAATCAATGGTTGCCATAGAAGGCCTCGGCCATGTTCTTGTATTGCCATGGTTTGTATATGTTGGATAGTATATTGATCGACTTCTAGCGGTATATGATTTGGCTGATAGCTATTTTCAACGTGGCGATATAGGAGAAAAGATGGGAAAGCTCAGTACACATGTATTAGATATCACGCTAGGCAAGCCTGGGGTAGGTGTCAAGGTCGAGTTGTACGCGGTAGAAGCAGGCGGCAAGACTTTATTGAAAAGCGAAGTCACCAACCTCGATGGTCGCTGCAATGCGCCATTGCTGGAAGGCGCGGCGGTGAAGGTCGGCCAATACGAACTGGTATTTGCGGCCGGCGATTATTTCGATGCGCAAGGCGTTACTTTGCCCAGCCCGAAATTCATCGACCGCGTCACGCTCGCGTTCGGCATTGCCGATCCGGAACAAAATTACCACGTGCCACTGGTCGTCTCGCCATGGGCTTATTCTACCTACCGCGGCAGCTAACAGACGTGTAGGATGCAAGCAGGCTAGACAGCTGCCTGCGGCATCATTTCACGATCAGGGATTTGGCTGCGGCACTGATTTGATCGCGCAGCCATTTGTGTTCGGGCGCCTGATGTACGCGTTCGTGCCAGAGTTGATAGAAGCGCATCGGTGGAAATTTGATCGGTACCGTAAACGTCTTCAGCGGCAGATTTCTTTCGTAGAAGCGCATGTATTGCTTGCCGGTGGTCAGCACCAGATCGGTTTGCGTCAGCATGTGCGGCATCAGGCCGAAATAGGCGGATTCCACCACCACATTGCGATGCAGGTTCTGGCGTTCCAGGAAGGCATCGATGACGCCATGGTAGCCGGGCAGCATTTGCGAGGGCGCCACATGCGGCAGACTCAGGTAGTCCTCGACCGTCATCTTGTCGGCCCCGGTCCGTTTCGCATACGGACTGTCGGCCCGCATCGAACAGACGATCGGGTCTTCGAATAATTTCGACAAATGCAGGTGTTGCGGCGGTTCATCCCAGTTGGCAATCACCAGATCGAGGTCGCCATCGGACAGCAGGCGGATATAATCGACTTCAGCCCCAAGGCCGTGAATCACGATCCGGCTTTTCGGCGATTCGCGTCGCAGGCGCGCCACTACGGTTGGTAAAAACTGGATGTCCAGATAATCCGGCGCTGCGATATGAAAGGTTCGGCCCTCTTGTTGCGAGACGAAGGGTACTTTGCGCACGAACAGCAGTTCGGTTTCATCCAGAATCCGCTTGGCCGGTTTCATCAGGCTTTCGCCATGCAGGGTTGGCACCATGCCGCGCCCACCGCGCACCAGCAGTTGGTCGCCGGTCAATTCACGCAGCTTGCGTAGCGAGGCGGAGATGGACGGTTGCGGCTGGTTCAGCTTGACCGCGACTCGGGAGACATTCCGTTCACACAGTAGCAGATACAGTATCCGTATGAGATGCAAGTCGAGGTGGTCCGGTAAGTTTGCCATGGCTGTCTATATATCGAAATGAGTATTTTTAATATACGGCTATTCCGATGTAAAAAGCTATTAATAAGTTTATCTTGCATCGACTTCATAAATGCTGTTCCGGGCGTACGCTCGGATTGCACGTGCAGTATGGCAACAGATGGAGACCTGTCGCTGATAATGTCCAGTCCGGCTAGGAATTTGCCAGCGAAGCACTAAAATTATTATTCATTTCGGTCGCAGCGGAGCCTTTACAAGTTCGCGACCACTTTAGGAAAATTTTCCTTTCGTCTGAAGCGCCCGCGGTGGCAGACGAGCTTCAATCAGGAGGATACATGGAAGCTTTTTTGCTTACGTATGGCGTTGAGTGGCTCAATTTAATTGTGCGTTGGTTGCATTTGATCACCGGGATTGCGTGGATCGGTGCGTCGTTTTATTTCGTTTGGCTCGACAACAGCATCCGGCCGCCAAAACCGGGCTCGGAGCTGGCCAACAAAGGCGTGTCGGGCGAGTTGTGGGCGGTGCACGGCGGTGGTTTCTACAATCCGCAAAAATACCTGGTGGCGCCGCAAGAGTTGCCGCAAGAACTGCACTGGTTCAAGTGGGAAGCGTACTGGACCTGGCTGTCCGGTTTCACGCTGCTGTTCATCGTCTACTACTTCAATGCTTCGGCCATGATGATCGACAAATCGGTCGCCGATTTGACCAGTTGGCAGTCGATTGGCATTGGCTTGGGGACGCTGGTGGTGGGTTGGACCGTGTACGATTTGCTGTGCCGTTCGCCGCTTGGTAAGCGCGAAGGATTGCTCGGTATCATCATGTATGTGTTCATCGTTGCGGTTGCTTTCGTCCTGTCCAAACTCCTGAGCGGTCGTGCTGCCTACATCCACGTCGGCGCGATGATCGGTACCATGATGGTGGGTAACGTGTTGATGTTGATTATTCCTGGTCAGCGCAAACTGGTGGAAGCGATGAAGATCGGTCAATCACCGGATCCGATCCACGGGCAGAAAGCGAAACAACGCAGCGTACACAACAACTACTTTACGTTGCCGGTGCTGTTCATCATGATCAGCAACCACTATGCGATGACATACAACCATGCCTACAACTGGCTGGTGCTGGCAGTCATCATCGCAGCCGGCGTATTGATTCGCCACTTCTTTAACCTGCGCCACAAAGGCCAAGTGGCCTGGGCTTTCCCGGCGGCTGGTGTGGTCTTGTTGCTGGCAGTAGCGGTAGCGATTGCACCGAAGCCAACGGCCAAGCCGGCTGTTGTCGAAGGCGCGGCGCCTGCAATCTCGGATTTCGTGCGGGTTCAGGGCATCATCAGTCAGCGTTGCGCCACCTGCCACTCGGCCCAGCCGACACAGCCTGGTTTCGCGACCGCACCGGCCGGCATCATGTTGCAGTCGCCCGAATTGATTCATCAAAATGCGGCGAAGATTTATCAGCAGGCAGTACAGTTGAAAGCGATGCCGATCGGGAATCTGACCAAGATCACTGACGACGAACGCGCGGTCATCGGTGCCTGGTTTGAGGCTGGTGCAAAATAAGGCGGTAGATCACGGGTTGCGCGACGCAGACGGAAAATAGAGGACTATGAAAACTATTACCAACGACGTCATGCAACTCGCCACCGAAGCCTTTGCCCTTTTGTTGCAATAACTCGCGCAGCAATCCGGTCCCTGAGCTACCACTGTCATTTTTTTACTGAGAACTCAACCCATGAATAGCTACGAAAAACTCGACGCCTGGATCGACGCACACTTTGACGAGCAAGTGCAGTTTTTGCAGGAACTCATCCGCGTACCCACTGACACACCGCCCGGTAACAATGCGCCGCATGCAGAGCGAACGGCCGAGCTCCTGCAAAAGTTTGGGCTGGACGCCGAAAAACACCCCGTTCCTGAGGCCGAAGTTCGGGCGGCGGGCCTGGAGACCATTACCAATCTCGTGGTGCGCCGCAAGTACGGTCCGGGCAAAACGGTTCTCCTCAATGCGCATGGCGATGTGGTCCCCCCCGGAGACGGCTGGACCAAAAAACCCTACGGCGGCGAGATCGAAAACGGTAAAATCTATGGCCGCGCCGCAGCGGTGAGCAAGTGCGATTTTTCGACGTATACATTCGCGGTTCGGGCACTCGAAGCGGTTGCCAAACCTCAGGCGGGTAGCGTCGAGTTGCTGTTCACCTATGACGAGGAATTTGGCGGCGAAGTCGGGCCCGCGTGGCTGCTTCAGCACAAAATCATCAAGCCCGACCTGATGATTGCCGCAGGTTTTTCTTACCAGGTCGTCACCGCACACAACGGTTGCCTGCAAATGGAAGTTACCGTTCACGGCAAGATGGCGCACGCCGCCATTCCTGAATCGGGAGTCGACGCGCTGCAAGGAGCGGTGCATGTGCTCAATGCCCTATATGCCCAAAACATCCTGTACAAGCAAGTGCGCTCACAAGTCGAAGGAATCACCCATCCTTATCTCAATGTGGGCATGATTGAAGGCGGAACCAATACCAACGTCATCCCGGGTCGGGTCACGCTTAAGCTGGACCGCCGCATGATTCCTGAAGAGAATCCCGCCGAGGTGGAAGCCACCTTGCGGCAGGTGATCGCAGACGCTGCAGCAAGCATGCCCGGCATTACCGTGGACATCAAGCGGATGTTGCTGGCAAATGCATTGCAACCGCTATCCGGCAACAGGCCCCTGGTGGACGCCATTCAAAAGCACGGCAAACAGGTGTTTGGCGAAGAAATTCCGGCCTTGGGGACCCCCTTGTACACAGATGTACGCCTATTTTGCGAGGCGGGAATTCCCGGTGTCATTTACGGAGCTGGCCCCCGCACCGTGCTGGAATCTCACGCCAAGCGCGCCGATGAGCGACTCGATCTGGAAGACCTGCGTCGGGCGACAAAAGTGATCGCTCGCACCTTGAACGACCTGCTCGTCGAGTCGGCCGGTACTCGCTGACGACCCAGCCCCAATTAGTTGGGGCTAGGTCCCGCAAATTCGGCAGCGCTTGCCTCATTCTGGGCGCTTCGCTGTCAAACGCAGCGACCGGCTAATTACCGTGGCGGATTCAAGTCTGAAGTACCGCGTTGTCATGGGAGTCCAATCTTCTATACGGATTGCGCCTTCCGGGGGCGGTTCTAGGAATCAGTTTGGGAAAAGGAAGAGAGCATGGATTTCCTGCTCAGGCAAAGAGTGATCCTCAATACTTCAACATCATTGGCATGACAGCCAGCTCCAGGCCATTGCGTGCTGCAGCCAACACCGCTTACAAGTTGTTGACGCGCGGTCGCCCTTCCTGGGAATCGTGACCGTATCGCGCTTGGGTCAGTCCAACGCCAGAGTCATCCCCTTACAAATACACCTATCAACTTGATTACGTATTAAGAGAGTAAAACATGCCATTTATACGAGTTGCAGTAAAAAAAGGTACCAGCCCAGTCCAAAAAAAAGGCATCGTGGACGGTGTCCACCAAGCCTTGGTGGACAGCATCAACATGCCTACGGATGAACTTTTCAACCTGATCACTGAATATGAACCGGAAGATTTTTTCTACAACAGAAAATTCAACGGGATTGCACGCTCTGATAATTTGGTTGTCGTAGAAATTACCATGCGTCGCGGTCGCAGTGATGCAATGAAAAAAATGCTATACGCAAAAATTGCAGAAAACCTTGAGAAATATGCAGACGTCTCACCCAAGGATGTCTTTATTTTTACCCACGAGAACGATTACTCGGATTGGTCCGTCGGCAATGGTCAGTTTGCTATGGGACTAGTCCAACAACCAGGCACAGACGCCTGATTTTCTCGCAAAAATTAAAGTCGGCCGGAAGCCGTAGGGATTCGAAGTGGTTTTGCAATACTCTCGCTCTAAAGCAAATCCCCGCCATCGCTGCTATCCGGTAACTTAACGTGTTGCTGGGAATGTGCGGAGAATTCAAAAGGACGAGCATGTTGGTCGTCCTTTTTCAATCGGTGGCCTCGGATGGCGGCGGAACAAATGTACAGAATGTCCTCGGGTGCTACCGGCCGCTGCGCTAATCCAAGACGCATTGCAGGGGTCTTTCTGCCAGCGCCGATCCCGCAGAAATTGTAATAGACGCGAAATATTTCCAGTGCGTGCGAGGTTTAGACCGCGTATCCGTTCCATGCGCGGCCCTTGTTGCCCGCTGATGAGATAGGCGTAGTCCTGTGGCAGCCATACGGTACCAAGCAATCATCGGTCCGCAACTTCGGGCGCGCTGTCTGGATGGCCAGCGCAACGTAGCCGCCATCGGCGTGGTGGTCCTCAATTGGATGCTGGAAGCCGGTTCGCAGTGTGCAAAAAATTTCATGACGATCGGCGGATGCACGGACAAATTGCGCCCGTTCTTATCCCCGCAACAACGACGAGCGCACCCCGATAAGAATCAAGAAAGCTAGGCCAGCAACGCCTTGATGAAATCTTTTTTATTGTTTCCGGGTTGTTGTTTAAATTGAAGGGCAGATTCGACGTGATGCAAGTGATGCAGCATCAATTCGACGGCAGTTTCAGTATCCCCCGCTTTTGCTGCCCGCATAAATGCCACGTGTTCATCGGATGAACAGGTGGCATCACGGCTGGATTGATACAGCATGGTAATCAAGGAGCTGCGGCCGGCAAGTTTCATCAGGATGTCGGTTAGTACCTGATTGCCGACCGTCTTGGCCAGCAGGATGTGGAAGTCGCTGAGCAGTATGGAGCGCACCTGCACATTGTCATCCAACAGCGCCTTGCGTTCCTGCTCAAGATGCTGATCGATCTTGCGGTAGTCTTCCGCTGTTGCCTTGGCGATGAATTCGCGCACCAGCGCCGCTTCAAGAATACGGCGCACAAAAAATATTTCATGCGCTTCCTCTTCCGTTGGCCGGCTGACAAAAGCCCCTTTTTCGGGCACCAGATCAATCAGCTTGTCTTTTGCCAACATCACCAGTGCGGCGCGAATCTTGGTGCGACTCACCGAATACAAACGTGCCAATGCTTCTTCCCGCAGCTTGGTGCCTGGCGGAAGTCGCTGTTCGGCAATTGCCATCGTAATATCACTGGCAATCGCTTCAGAGCTGTCTGCGCTGGCTGAACTTGTCGGCGTAACCATAATTTCATCTACCTTTAAAGCTGGGGGAATCGCGCAAAGGCCGAAATTGTACTCGCATAAGCTTTAACGCCCAAAGATTTGGCTGTGGGCGTTATTAACAAAGTCTATCTAGCGAATATCAGGCCTGGACCTTCAAGGGTGCCTTGGCCCGCGTCTTCTCCTCATCATATTCCCATATAGCAACACTATCGCCGTTCAATACCGCGTGCGCCCGTGTTCTATCGATATCTTTCTCCCACGAGGCAACGACGACCGTTGCAACGCAGTTTCCGATCAAATTACCTAGTGCGCGGGCGATGCCCATGAACCAGTCGACCGACAGCACGAGCACCAGGCCAACGACTGGAATGGCGGGAATCGCCGACAAGGTAGCCGCTAAAATCACAATCGCCGAGCCGGGTACGCCATGCGCCCCTTTTGACGTAATCAACGCCACTGCGAGGATCGCCAGCAAGTCGGAGAGTGCCAGCGGGGTATTGGTGGCTTGCGCGATGAACACCGCAGCCAGGGTCAGGTAAATCGAGAATGCATCCAGATTGAATGAATAGCCAGTCGGAATCACCAACCCGACAGTGGAATCCTTGATGCCCATGTACTCGAGCTTCCTCATCACCTGCGGCAGGACGCTATCTGACGACGCGGTAGCCAATACCACCAGCAGTTCTTCGCGTAAATATTTGATGAATTTGAAAATATTGAATCCCGCAATTCTCAGGATGGTGCCCAAAATTGCAAAAACAAAAATAATCACGGCACCATAAAACAGGAAAACCAGGAAGCCGAGTTGCTTGAGCGAGCCAATGCCGTATTTACCCACCGTGAAGGCAATCGCGCCAAACACCCCCAGCGGAGCGAGTTTGATGATGAACGACATGCACTTGAAAAATGCCTCGGACATGCTGTGAATGAGGCTTGCGATTGGCGCTGCCTTATCGCCGATCAGCGACAGGGCGCAACCAAAGATGACGGAGAACAACAACACTTGCAGCACATCGCCCGAGGTAAAGGCGCTGATTACCGTTGTCGGGATTATTTTCATCATGAAATCGGCAAAACCGGCGCCTTTGACCTTATTGGCGGTGTCCACGTACGTCGCCAGCGAACTGGCGTCGAGCGAGTCCGGATTGATATTCATGCCCTCGCCGGGATGAAAAACAAAGGCCAGCACCAGACCCAACGCCAACGCAATAGTGGTCACAACCTCAAAGTAGATCAAGGCCTTTAAACCGACCCGCCCGACCTTCTTTAATTCCCCCGCACCGTAAATGCCATGCACGACGACGCAGAAGACGATCATTGGAATGATCATCTTGACCAGCTTGATAAAGCCATCGCCGAGCGGTTTCAGGCTCACGCCAAACTTGGGATACCACACCCCGACGATGATGCCGACTGCCAGTGCAATGAGTACCTGGCCAAAGAGTGATTTAAATAAGCGCTGCATGTTTGTCTCCTGTTTTATATGGTTAACACCAATTGGTCTCACCGCAATTTATGCATAAAAAAGTGGCGGCCTGCAGACAATATAGTGCATCCACATTTTGTATGCAATAAATGAATTCAGTAGTAGAATTCAAAAAACACTTAAGGAGACAATCATGCAATCCAACCTAGATTCCAACGCAAGTTGTGGCACTCAAATCATGCGATGGGCTGATGAATTAGCGCAACATACCGATACGCCGGGCGTCATGACACGGACCTACCTGACGCCAGCCCACCATGGCGCCGCGGCGCAGTTGGCCGAATGGATGTGCGCGGCGGGCATGAACGTTCGGCGTGACGCGGTCGGCAATGTGATTGGCCGTTATGAAGGCCTGACGCCAAATGCCCCCGCCCTGTTGACCGGCTCACACTTCGATTCGGTACGCAATGGCGGCATCTTTGACGGCAATCTCGGCATTCTGCTGCCGATTGCCTGCATTCAACAATGGCATGCCGAGGGCAAGCGCTTCCCGTTCGCGATCGAAGTCATCGGCTTCGCCGAAGAAGAAGGGGTGCGCTTCAATGCCACGCTGCTCGGCAGCCGCGCGGCGGCCGGCACCTTTGACATGGCGGTGCTGGACAACCGGGATGAGGGCGGCCACACGATGCGCGAAGTGATGGCCGCCTCTGGCTTGCATGCGGTCGGACTGGCCAAAGCCGCCTATGATCCTGCGACCGTGCTGGCGTTTGTCGAAGTCCATATCGAACAAGGCCCGGTGCTGCTCAACGAAGGCTTGCCGCTGGGCGTCGTGACCGCCATTTCCGGCGCCTCGCGCTTCATGGTTGAGGTCGAAGGCCTGGCCGGACACGCCGGCACCGTGCCGATGGAAATGCGGCGCGATGCGGCCATGGCAGCGGCCGAAATCGGCTTGTATATAGAACGACGTTGTTACGGCACGCCGGGACTGGTCGGTACTGTCGGCCAGTTCAACGTGCCGAATGGCGCGACTAACGTGGTATCGGGGAAAGCGGTCTTCTCGATCGACATCCGCGCCGGCGACGATGCGGTGCGCCAACGCGCGGTGGCCGACGTGTTGGCCGAAATCGACCGGGTCGCACAACGGCGCAACGTCGCCATTGCGGCGCGCAAGATGCACGAGGCCAGCAGCGTGCCTTGTGCGCCGTGGCTGCAAGCGCAACTGGCGACGGCACTCGAACGGTGCGGCTTGCCGTTGCGGCATCTGCCATCGGGTGCCGGGCATGACGCGATGGCGATGGCCGCGATCGCCGATGTTGCGATGCTGTTCGTGCGCTGCGGCAACGGCGGCATTAGTCATCATCCGGATGAAATCATGACGGCAGAAGACGCGGCATTGGCGGCCCAGGTATTCGGCAATTTCGTCGAGCACTTTGGCAGCTCGTTCCCTCGCGTTTGAAAGCAAAAGCATCAAACTGGCTGGAAATTACCAAGTGATTGATACATCAAATTTTTAAACGGAAAGCAAAGCACTATGACAACCATCACCATCGACGGCTTCACGCTGAGCGCAGCGCAAGTGATTGCGGTGGCACGCGACAGTCGCGTGCCAGTGCGCCTGGCCCAGTCCTCGCGCGATGCGCTGAAACAAAGCCGCGACTATATCGAAGCCACCTGGATGCACGACGAAGCGCCGATGATGTACAGCTTCAACACCGGCGTCGGCATGCTGAAAGACACCCGCATCAAGGTGCAGGACACCGTGCTGTTCCAGACCCAGTTGATCAAGGCCCACGCGGCCGGCATGGGCGAGCCGTTTTCGGAGGAAGTCAGCCGCGCCACGATGCTGTTGCGCGCCAACGCCTTCGCCAGCAACTACTCGGCGCCGCGGGTCGAAGTGGTCGATCGCCTGCTGGCGTTCGTGAATGCCGGCATCCACCCGATCATGCCGCAAAAAGGTTCGGTCGGCGCCTCCGGCGACTTGGCGCCGCTGGCTTACTTGGCGGCCGCGATCGCCGGTTTCGACGAAGCAGAAGTGATGTATCAGGGCCAGCGCATGTCGGCGCCGGAAGCGATCACGCTGGCCGGCGTCGGTCCGGTGCTGTTTGAACTGAAAGCGAAAGACGCGTCGGCGCTGATCAACGGCTGCACCGTGTCGCTCGCGGTCGCGGTGCTGGCCGCGCACGATGCGCGCAACTTGCTGTCCGACGCCTGCCTGTCGCTGGGCCTGACGCTGGAAGCGATGCGCGCAGAAATGGCGGCGTTTGACGACCGCATCCACCAGGCCCGTCCGCACGCCGGCCAGATCAAGACCGCGGCCATCATGCGCAACCTGCTGGACGGCTCGACCCGCACCACGCATGAAGCGCGCGCCGTGCAATTCCCGGAAGAATTGCGGCGTACCGACATTCCATACACCGCCCGCATCCAGGACGTCTACTCGCTGCGCTGCGCGCCGCAAGTGTATGGCCCGGTGTTCGATGCGCTCGACTACATCGACACCATCGTCGCCAAGGAAATCAATTCCGCCACCGACAATCCGCTGATATTCGGCAAGGATGGCGGCGGCTTTGAAATCATCTCGGGCGGCAACTTCCATGGCCAGTATCTGGCGCAAGCGATGGATCTTTTGGCGATGGCGGTGACCGACCTTGGCAGTATTTGCGAACGCCGGGTGGCGCGCCTGATCGACCCGACCCTGTCCTGGGGCTTGCCACGCAACCTGATGTCGGGAATCAGGGGCGTTAACACCGGTTACCCGGTGGTGCAGTGCTCGCTGAGTTCGCTGGTGATGGAAAACCGCACGCTGTGCATGCCGGGCAGCGTCGACAGCATCCCGGCCAAGGGTAACAGCGAAGACCACGTCTCGAATTCAACCTGGTGCGCACGCAAGGCCGCCACCGTGGTCGCGAATACGCAATACATCATCGGCGTCGAAATGCTGCTGGCGGCACAGGCGCTGACGATGACCGAGGATTGGGTGCCGGGCTTCGTACTGGGCAAAGGTACGCAAGCCGCGTATGACGAAGTGCGGCGCCAGATCTCGGCCTGTCTGGATGGCGATCGCTGGTTCCATAACGATATCGCGGTAGCGCAATCGTTTGTCACCAGCGGCTCGGTGCGGGTAGCGGTCGAGCAGAAAATCGGCACATTCGTTTAAGCAGTTTGTAGCAAAGCAGCTTATTTCTTGATAAGACAGTACAAAAAGGGGAGGTCGGGGAGGCCACCATGGCGACTTCCCCATTCCTCTTTCCCCTAAGCAACGATCAGTCTTAATCGGACCACGGCTTGCTGCCAGGCGCCCAGTCTTCGCCTTTCATATCCTGAATGATAATCTCGACCGATTCCGGTGAAGAGCCTAACGTCAGGCAAGTGGCTTCCGTCACCGCTTTGATAAACGCCCGCTTTTGCTCTAGGGTGCGGTCTGCAAACAGTTGTACATTGATCGTGGGCATGGGCTCTCCTTTGAAAATGTAAGTGCGATAGGTGGGGTTGCGTTGATCCTGCATTAATCCTTGCGCAGATGCACCTGGCGTCCGGCCGCGTAAGTCGCGGCTACCGTGCGGTCGTCGCCCAGCAGCGCCAGTGCAAACAGCAATTCTTCCAGGCTGTCGGTACGCGAGCTGCGGCGCGCCAGCAGCGGCGTGGCTTGCGGATCGAGCACGATGAAGTCGGCTTCGGCACCGGCGACGAAATTGCCGATCGTGCCTTCCAGTTGCATGCTGCGCGCGCCGCCCAGCGTTGCCAGATAAAACATGCGCAACGCCGGCAAATAAGTGCCGCCCATGCGCGCCACTTTATAAGCCTCGTTCATGGTTTGCAGCATCGAGAACGAGGTGCCGCCGCCGACGTCGGTCGCCAGCGACAGCGGCACGTGCTGCGCATCAGCGCGTTCGAAATTGAACAGGCCGCTGCCGAGGAACAGGTTGGAGGTCGGGCACATCGACACCGCCGAATGTGTCTCGGCCATGCGGGCGCGGTCGGCGTCATCCAGCCAGATGCAATGCGCATACATCGCGCGCGGGCGCATCATGCCGTAATGGTCGTAGACGTCCAGATAGCTGCGCGCCTTGGGGAACAGTGACTTGACCCAAGCCACTTCGTCGGTGTTTTCCGCGACGTGGGTTTGCAGATAGGTGTCCGGATAGGCGCGTGCCAGTTCGCCCGCCAATTGCAATTGCGCTTCGGTCGAGGTGGGTGCAAAGCGTGGCGTGATTGCATACAACTGGCGGCCGCGCTTATGCCATTTCTTGATCAGGTCTTCGCTTTCACGCGCGCCGCTCTCGGCGGTATCGCGCAGGAATTCCGGGCAGTTGCGGTCCATCATCACTTTACCGGCCACCATCCGCAGATTGCGCGCTTCGCTTTCGGTGAAGAAGGCTTCGACCGATTCTGGATGCACGGTGCAATACACCATCGCAGTGGTGGTGCCACAGCGCAGCAGTTCATCCAGAAAAAAGCGTGCGACCTCACCCGCGTGTTCCGGATCGGAAAACTTGCGCTCGGTCGGGAAGGTGTAGGTCTCCAGCCATGGCAACAGGCCAGGGGCCGGCGAGGCGATCATGTCCGTTTGCGGATAGTGGATATGGGTATCGATGAAGCCGGGCGTGATCAGCTTGCCTCGGTAGTCCTGCACCGCTGTGCCTTCCGGCAAGCTGTTTTTGAGCTGCGCGTAATCGCCTGCAGCCTGTACTTTGCCATCGTTGACGATCAGCAGCCCGTCTTCATGCCAGGCATAAGCCTGTTGGTGGAAAGCGGGATCATTGGTGAAATGCAGCAAGCTGGCACGGTAAGCTTGCAGGCCGGTATTGCCGGTAGAGTTGATGGCCATGCTGGGACGTCCTTAACTGGAGAATGATGTGGCAATAAGTTGCGAGTGTTGGTCGGAACGCACAACAGCTTATTTGCTGAATAGGCGAACTGGTTCCTTGGAAGCCATCTGGGTGCTGCGTTGAAGCAGGGTGCTACTGCGCTAAAGTGGCGCTAGCGCAGTAGCCGGCTAGTGGCACTCTTCTAACGCATGCTGCGTGCTCAGTTGTGACAGGGTATGGCCGAGATCTTTCTGGCTGTCCTGTTCGACCGCTTCCCACACTTGCAGTAATTGTGCTGCCACTGCGGCGGCGATGACTGGCGGTGCCTTGCCACGGATGCCGGGCAGGCCGATCGGGCATACCATGTCGCTAAAACGCTCGGACGGGATGCCACGCTCGCGCAGTCGATGCTCGAACTGCATGCGCTTGGTTCTCGAACCGATCAGGCCGAACCAGCTGAAGTCGGAGCGGCGCAGGATATGTTCGGTCAGCAGTTGATCCAATGCATGGCTGTGCGTCAACACCAGGAAGGAAACACCAGGTGCGGCAGAGGCTACCAGCGCTTCCGGTGTATCGGTGGCTTCCAGCCGGACATTGGATGGCAGGACTTCAGGGAACATGTCTTCCCTTTCGTCGACCCAGGTGACCTGACACGGCAGTTCGGCCAGCGCCCGTACAATCGCTGCGCCAACATGGCCGGCACCGAACAGCATCAGATGCGGCCGATACGCCAGGCAGGAATCGACCAGCCAGCGCTGGCCCGCATTGTCCAGCGTGAGATGGCAGGCGTCGCCGGTGTCGATATGCGAAAACAGATGCGACACGGGGCCGGCCAAGCGGGTGCCGGCCCCGTCACATAAAGTCGGCGCGGTGACTGTATCTAGCGAGACCAGACGCCAGGTATCCTGCCCGCTGCGCCAGCGCTGGCTCAGGCAATTCAGGTATTCCAGCGCATTGGGAGGAATCCGTTCGAACGCCAGATGCACCACGCCGCCGCAGCACTGGCCCAGGCTGGGCCCGAGCGGGAAGCGCTCGAGCCGGCGCTCGGCAGCGACAGAATCGGCGGGCATCGACAACATCTCACGGGCGATTTCAGCCGCTCGCATTTCCAGATGCCCGCCACCGATGGTGTCGAACATCTGGTCTTGCGTAACGACCATTTTCGCGCCTGGCTCACGCGGACCGGAGCCGACTACTTTGGCGACCGTTACCAGTACCTTGGGTACTGCCTGTGTCGCGAGGGCGTTGAGCCAGTGATTCATACCGTATGCCGTCTAATCATCTGGCTGCGTTTGCCATCGCGCTAACCGCTTCAACCGACTTCAAAATCGACTCACTGGTGGCCGGGGCGTTCAGTGGCGGATTGAATTTGTAGCCGGCTACGCTGGCCACCGCATCTCGGATCGCGAAAAACACCGAGAACGGCAACAGCAGCGGCGGTTCGCCGACCGCTTTCGAGCGGTGGATACTGTCTGCCACGTTGCGGTTCTTGTACAGCTTCACGCGGAAGTCGTCCGGGCAATCCGAGATGGCGGGAATCTTGTAGGTGGATGGCGCGTGCGTCATCAGCTTGCCGCCTTTGTTCCACCACAGTTCTTCCGTGGTCAGCCAGCCCATGCCCTGAATGAACGCGCCTTCCACCTGACCGATGTCGATTGCCGGATTCAGCGATTGACCGGCGTCGTACAAGGCATCTGCACGCAGCAGTTTCCATTCACCGGTCAGGGTGTCGACGATGACTTCAGAGACCGCCGCACCGTACGCGTAGTAAGAGAAGGGGTTGCCATGCTTGGTCTGCGGGTCCCAATGCAGCCCAGGCGTCGCATAGAAGCCGTCTGACCACAGTTGTACCCGCGCCAAGTAGGCCTTTTGCACCAGTTCCGCAAACGGAATCGCGTGGCTATTGACATGGACGAAGCCATTCGCAAAACCCACCGAAGACTGGTCGCCACCATACAGCTTGACGGCAAACTCAGCCAGACGCTGACGAATGGTGTTGGCCGCATCCTGCGCCGCTTTACCGTTCAGATCGGCACCGGTAGAAGCGGCGGTAGCCGAAGTATTGGCAACCTTGCTGGTGTCGGTGGCAGTCGCGCGCACCATTTCCAGGCTGATTCCCAGCTCATGTGCGACCACTTGGCAGACTTTGGTATTGATACCCTGGCCCATTTCGGTGCCGCCATGGTTGACCAGTACCGAACCATCGGTGTAGACGTGGACCAAGGCACCCGCCTGGTTGAAGTGGGTTACGTTAAACGCGATACCAAACTTGACCGGTGTCAGCGACAAACCTTTTTTCAACACCGGACTGCTGGCGTTAAAGGCTTGCACCGCTGCGCGACGCTGACGATATTCGCTGCTCTCTTCCAGTTCGGCCACTAGTTCGTGAATCACATTGTCAACGACTTTCTGGCCGTATTGGGTGACATTGCGACCTTCTTCATCGTTACGACCGTAGAAGTTGATCTTGCGTACGTCGAGTGCATCCTTGCCCAGATTGCGTGCGATTTCATCGACGATATATTCAATCGCAATTGCGCCTTGTGGACCACCGAAGCCGCGAAACGCGGTGTTCGACTGGGTATTGGTTTTGCCGCACAATGCGAGGATGTCGACATCTCCCAAGTAATAAGTATTGTCAAAGTGGCACATTGCACGGGTGGCGACCGGCGCCGACAGATCGGCCGAAAAACCGGCGCGCGACACCATCTCGACCTTGGCGGCAATGATGCGACCTTGGTCGTCGTAACCGACTTCATATTCATAATGGAAGCAGTGGCGCTTGCCGGTGACCAGCATGTCATCATCGCGGTCAGCCCGCAGCTTGACTGGACGCTTCAGGTGCGCTGCGGAAATGGCTGCCAGTGCGGCCCACAGGGCTGACTGCGATTCCTTGCCGCCGAAGCCGCCACCCATGCGCCGGCATTCGACCAAGATATGATGCGAATGTACGCCGAGTGCATGTGCGATCACGTGTTGCATTTCGGTTGGATGCTGGGTCGAACAGAGCACCAGCATGCCGTTGTCTTCCTTCGGCACCGCGTAGGAAATCTGGCCTTCCAGGTAAAACTGTTCTTGCCCACCGACATACCACTCACCCTTGACGCGGTGTGGCGATCTTGCGAACGCTTGCTTTACATCGCCGCGCTGCAGATGCATCGGCGGAATCACGAAGGACTGCGCTTTTTTGGCTTCTTGCGGGGTCAGGATGGCCGGCAATTCTTCGTAGCTGATATCGGCTTTGCGGGCGGCGCGGCGCGCATTGTCGTGGCTGTCGGCAACCACGACGAAAATTGGTTGGCCGACATATTCCACCAGACCTTCGGACAGAATCGGATCATCGTGGACGATCGGACCGCAATCATTGGTGCCAGGGATGTCTTTGGCAGTAAACACTGCCACTACGCCCGGCGCGTTTTTGACCGCGTCCAGATTCATCGACAGGATGTTCGCATGCGCTTTTGACGACAGGCCAAGCGCGGCGTGCAAGGTGCCTTGTACTTCCGGGATATCGTCGGTATACGTGGCTTCACCCAGTACGTGCAGCACGGCCGATTCATGCGGACGGGATTGACCGACTTCGGCCCAGACGGCGGGAGCGATTGTTGTCAGGAAAGGTTCAGTTTGCTTATTCATAACGTCATCTCCGTCCTTAAATGTAGGCAAAAGCACTGACTGACTCAAGCGCCAAGGGAGCATCAGGCCGGGTTTCCAGCCAAAAACGACGCAATAGATTTTGTGCTGTTTTCATGCGGTATTCGCTGGAAGCGCGCATGTCGCTCAACGGAGTGTAATCCTGCGCCAACATCTCCATTGCGATCTTGAGCGTGGCTTCATTCCAGACTTGGCCATTCAGCGCAGCTTCGGCCCTGGGCGCTCGCTTGGAAGTGGCGGCCATACCGCCGTAGGCGATGTGGGCATTGCGTACGATATTGCCATCGAGCGTGATGGCATAGGCCGCGCACACTGCAGAAATATCCTGGTCAAAACGCTTGGCCAGTTTGTAAGTGCGGAACTGCACATTCGCTTGTGGCAACGGTATGCGCACTGCTTCAACGAATTCGCCCGGTTGCATATCCTTTTTCATGTAATCCAGATAAAAGTCTTCCAGCGGCATCACGCGTTGGCCATTGATGCCGCGCAAGACGATTTCCGCACCCAAGGCAATCATCCATGGGGCGGAATCACCGATCGGCGAGCCATTCGCGACGCTGCCTCCCAGCGTGCCGGTATTGCGAATCGGCAAGGAGGCGAAACGTTTCCACATTTCCGTTAATTCGTCTTTGTAGTGGCGGCACACTGCTTCATACGCATCGGTAAGCGAGACGCCGGCGCCGATTTCGATTTTGCCATCGCGCTCGACGATGGTTTTGAGTTCGTCGACCTCGCGTACATAAATTATGTCGCCCAGATCGCGCATTTGTTTGGTGACCCACAGGCCGATATCGGTCGAGCCGGACAGGATGCAGGCATTCGGATTGGCGGCGCGCACCTTAACCAACTGTTCCAGCGTACGCGGGGCGTAGAACGTCTGGCCGTCCTGCTCGTAGACAAACATCTCGCTGCGCTGCAAGTCCAGCAAGGACTTCGCCAGTGCAGCTTTATCAAATTTGACTTCAGGCAATTCGCCCATACGCTTGGCAGCATCGATGATCGGGCGGTAGCCGGTGCAGCGGCACAGGTTGCCGGACAGGGTGTCGTCAATTTCCTTGCGGCAGGGTGCTGTTGCCTGGCCTTCTTGTTTCAGATACAAGCTCCACAGCGACATCACGAATCCGGGTGTGCAGAAACCGCATTGCGATCCATGACATTCGACCAGTGCTTCTTGCACAGGATGCAACTTGCCATCGGGCTGTTTCAGATCTTCCACGCTAAATAGCGCCTTGCCATCCAGCGTCGGCATGAACTGGATGCAGGAGTTGATAGACTTCAGCTCAACCTGACCGTCTTTCATCTCACCGATCACAACGGTACAGGCGCCACAGTCACCCTCAGCACAACCTTCCTTGGTGCCGGTGCAATGCAAATCTTCCCGCAAATGCTGCAGGATGGTTTGGGTAGGCGCAACATTATCAACGACCTGGACTTGGCCTTGATAGTAAAAACGAATTGGTTCAGACATAGGTGCTCCGCTCTAAATTTCTTGTGTTGTGAGACTAGCATTCGCGCCGCTTGCGGCTATACGTTCAAAATGATGTTCACTATCCGTTAAGATAAATAAAGAATAAGGATTTCAAGCAGGTTGCTTACTTTCTCTATCCAGGCAGCGTAGCCATCC
This sequence comes from Pseudundibacterium arcticum, assembly GCF_042646465.1. NCBI lineage: Bacteria > Pseudomonadati > Pseudomonadota > Betaproteobacteria > Burkholderiales > Oxalobacteraceae > Pseudundibacterium > Pseudundibacterium arcticum. The sequence continues at coordinate 108,493 of NZ_JBHRTP010000024.1, read as the reverse complement.
TTGGGTTTTTCGGGATCAATAAATGCAGAAAAACAACTCTGTGCGAGCGCACTTGCACAACAAGGTCCAATTCGTGTGTCATCGATTAATATTGGATTGGAGATCTGTCTTGCAGTTCTATGGAGCAGGGAGATAGTTGCCTGGGTCTGGCGAGTGAGTGATGATGAGTAAAGCAGCTTGTGCCGCACTAGGTACTTATTGATGAGGCACGATTAACGCTTGAATATTTTTTTTTGCACTGCTTGCGTAATCGCCAAATCAATCGCGAATTATTTGTACCGAATCAGTATTGTTAGCAAAAATAGTGTGAAAAAAAAGCGTTCACCCCTTTCATGTGGGTGAACGCTTTTTTGTAATGCAATACAGCGAATTCAGGCAGTCTTAGAAGTGCGCTTCGACTTGCGCGAACGGGGCGGAAATATGCCCAGCTTTGTTGTTGGCGTTCAATGACTCATCGTTACCGAATTTATTTTTCCAGTAGCGGTAGCCGACGCCTGCATAGAAAGTATCTTTTTTGCCGGCTAGCGAGCCGAGATCGAACATCACCATCGCATCCAGCAGGGTTTCTGTCTTGGTTTCGTCACCGTGAGGGGTTCCTCTGCCTTTGCTGCCGGTAACAGTCAGAAAACCTTTAAAGTTAGCCGGGATGCCGGCGTTGAATGGGACGCCCCAGACCACATTCAACTGAGGCGCAGTCTTGAAGCTCTGGTGCGCGCCTTCGTGGAAGATAGAATTGGAAATAGTACTGTTATTGCTTTCTTTGTAGGCTTGCAGGCCGACGTTCACGAAGCCGGCTGGCAGTGCGAATTGCACGGTTGGCCCAATCACCAGCGCGAGGGGTGACGCGCCGTTGAAGTCATTTTTGGAGCCCGCATTAAAGCCGGCAGTCAGGGTGACATCCTTGACCGCGCCGTATTTCAGGCTGGTGCCGGACACAGCGCTCAGGCTTAGGTCGTGGCGGTAAATGGCAAACACTTCCTGCGCACCGGAATTGGTGCCCGGTCCGTTGCCAAACGGACTGCCATCGCCGTTATTTGCCGGATTATTGCTGTCGGATTTCAGGACGTCGATGTTGAAGAAATTGCTGCCGTATTTGTAACCGCTGATATGGCTCAGCGATAGGATTTGCTTGGCTACGTCAACCTTGTTGTTGTTTGCATCGGTAACGAATGCGCTTTCTTTCTTAATATAGCGATAGCTGATCGAAGTATCGCTCCAATCGGCAGCGTGCGCGCCAGCAGCGCAAGTCATGGCGACGGCTAGGCAAAGTTGTTTCAATACTGTGGCATTACGGGACATTAACGGACTCCTAGAATATTTTAATTATTCGACATGTGGGAAAAGGATGCCTGAGACATAGATGGCGACTGAAGTATGTGAGAAGCTGAATCCATTGGTATGCCTTCCTGGATAATACTAGTTATATGTTGGAACGTATAATTCAAATTTCCATATGGCAACAATTCCAAGTTACCTAGACGTAAATCGGAAAAATACCGATTTTTGCTTGGATTTAGTACTATAAATCATTCTTTTGAATTGCTTTTGTGCACATTAAAATCAAGCTGGTTGTGTTGTTTTTTGCGACTCTGACGCGCCCTGATCCGCACGTGTGCTGTACACAATTTGTTTTTCATGGCAAATGCATGGCGTTAGCAATGGAAATTGCAGTTGTTGATGCTTGAAGCGCGTGTTTGGTGTAGCTTTAATCATCTGCATGGAAGGCGGTTTGATGCCTTGTTTGTAAAAATGCATCATATATTCAGATTTGTATATTGGCATGTCGCGCTGTAGATATGTCCAAGGCTCGCTTTCCTGTATGTTAAAAATACAAAAATAATATATTTTCTATATGCAAAATAAACGAGACAATGACAAACCGCCTAGAACTTCATAGCATCACCAAACGCTATCCATCGGTCGTCGCTAACGATGGCATCAACTTAACCGTCAAGCCAGGTGAAATCCACGCCGTGTTAGGAGAAAACGGCGCCGGCAAATCGACCCTGATGAAAATCATCTACGGCTCGGTCAAACCGGACGCCGGCAAGGTGATCTGGAATGGCAAGGAAGTCCATATTGCCAATCCCTCCGCTGCCCGAGAGCTGGGTATCGCGATGGTGTTCCAGCATTTTTCCCTGTTCGATACGCTGACCGTGGCCGAAAACATCGCGCTCGGCCTGCCGCAGGACACCAAGCTAGACGAACTGGCAAAGCGCATCTCGAACACGGCCGAGCAATATGGCCTGGAGCTGGAACCGCAGCGCCATGTGCATACCCTGTCAGTCGGCGAATGCCAACGGGTGGAAATTGTGCGCGCCCTGCTGGCCAAGCCGCAGCTGCTGATTCTGGATGAGCCGACTTCGGTGCTGACGCCGCAAGCGGTCGAGAAGCTGTTCGAAACCTTGCGCAAGCTGGCTTCCGAAGGCTGCAGCATTCTGTACATCAGCCACAAACTCGATGAAATCCGGGCGCTGTGCCACACCTGCACTGTAGTGCGGGCCGGGAAAAATACCGGGGTCTGTGATCCACGGGAAGAAACCGCCTCCAGTTTGTCGCGCTTGATGATCGGAGCCGAGCCGCCAGCCATCAAGCACGTGCTGCGTTCGCCCGGCGAAACCCTGCTGGCAGTGAAAAACCTGTCCTTGGCCAAGAGTCATCCGTTTGCGACCGAACTGTCCGGCATCAATTTCGAGTTGCGTGCCGGCGAGATCCTCGGCGTTGCCGGCGTCTCCGGCAACGGTCAGCAGGAATTGCTGGCCGCCTTGTCTGGCGAGGACCAGCGTGCCAAACCCGACATGATTTTGCTGCAGGGCGAGCGGGTTGGCCATTTTGGTCCGGGTCGGCGACGTGCCCGCGGTCTGGGTTTCGTGCCGGAAGAGCGGCTGGGGCGCGGTGCGGTGCCTGAAATGTCTTTGGCCAACAACATCCTGTTGACACACCAAACCAGCGCCACCATCCGCCATGGTTTTGTCAAAAACAACGCGATCGTCAAGATGGCGGCTGACGTGATCGCGCGTTTCAATGTGAAGGCCGGCGGGCCGCATGCCGCTGCGCGCAGTTTGTCCGGTGGGAATTTACAGAAATACATCGTCGGCCGTGAAGTCATGCGTGGGCCGAAAGTGCTGATTGTGGCGCAGCCGACATGGGGGGTCGACGTCGGTGCAAGTGCACAAATCCGCGCGGAACTGGTTGCGTTGCGCGATGCCGGGTGTGCCTTGCTCATCATTTCAGAGGAGTTGGACGAATTGTTTGAAATCTCGGATCGCCTGGTTGTCATCGCAAAAGGCCGTTTGTCACCGTCCGTCAAAGCTTCGGATGCCACCATCGACCAGATCGGTCAATGGATGAGCGGCATGTGGACCGATACCACCGTCACACCAATCACAACCAAGAGGGCAGCCAATGTTTAAGCTAGAGGCGCGTGCCAATCCATCCGCTGTCATGTCGTGGATGTCGCCAGTGTTGGCTGTATTGTTGACGGTGCTATGTGGTGCCATCCTGTTCGCCATTCTGGGTAAAGATCCGCTGACCGGCTTGGCGGTGTTTTTCCTGGAACCGATCAAGGATTTGCACGGATGGTCCGAGGTCGGGGTCAAAGTCGCTCCGCTATTGCTGATCTCCGTTGGGCTAGCGATCTGTTTTCGTGCCAATGTGTTCAATATTGGTGCCGAAGGGCAGTTGGTAGTCGGTGCGATTACCGGAGGCGCTGCCGGTTTGTTCTTCGATAACGGCAGCGGCGGTGGCCCCTTGATGATTGGCGTGGTGCTGCTGGCCGGCATGTTGGGCGGCATGGCTTGGGCTGCCATTACGGCTTTCCTGCGCGATCGCTTTAATGCCAATGAGATTCTGGTCTCCCTGATGCTGGTGTACGTGGCGCAACTGCTGTTGAGCTATCTGGTACACGGCGTGCTCAGGGATCCTGAGGGTTTCAACTTCCCACAGTCGAAGATGTTTTCCGAGGGGTTTTTGCTGCCCATCCTATTGGAAGGCTCCCGCTTGCATTTCGGTATCCTGCTGGCACTATTAGTGTCGTTGGCCGGCTGGCTGTTCATGTCGAAAAGTCTTGCCGGTTTCCGTCTGCAAGTGGGCGGCATGGCGCCAAGGGCGGCACGTTATGCCGGTTTTTCTTCCCGCAAGTCGCTCTGGATGTCGCTGATGATTTGTGGCGCGTTGTCCGGTCTGGCCGGTGTCTGCGAAGTGTTGGGCCCGATTGGTCAATTGACGCCGTCGGTGTCACCCGGTTACGGCTTCGCCGCCATCATCGTGGCTTATGTCGGTCGCTTGCATCCAATTGGCGTCATATTTTCGAGCTTCATCATGGCCTTGTTCTATATCGGTGGCGAACTGTCGCAATCGCGCCTGGGAATGCCGAGCGCCATCACTGGCGTGTTCCAGGGGATTCTGCTGTTTTCGCTGCTGGCCTGTGATGTTCTGATCAACTACAAACTTCGTTGGAGCGGCTCCATGATCAATTCAAAACTTCTCGGGAGCAAATAATGGACTCCTTCGCACCACTGATTGCTGCATCCATCAATGCAGGTACGCCCTTGATGCTGGCGGCCTTCGGTTTGTTGATTAACGAAAAATCCGGGGTGGTGAATCTCGGTGCCGAGGGCATGATGCTGGTCGCCGCGATTGTCGGTTTTGCTACCACCATCCATACCGGCAGCGTGACTGTTGGCTTGATGGCAGGTGCTTGTTCCGGCATGGTGCTGGCGGGATTTTTTGCCTGGCTGACAGTCTGGCTGGGCACCAGTCAGGTGGCGACTGGTCTGGCGCTGTCTTTGTTCGGTACCGGGGCTTCGGCCTATATCGGCATCAATTATGTGGGTAACAGCCTGCAAAACGGCAAGTTCGGCATTCCCTTGCTGCAAGACATTCCGTTTTTAGGTACGGCGTTGTTCAAGCAGCATCCGATGGTGTATTTCTCGATGTTGTTATGCGCTGCCATTATCTGGTTCCTGTACCGCAGCCGTGCTGGCCTGATTTTGCGCGCGGTTGGCGAATCTCCATCCTCAGCACATTCGCTGGGCTATAACGTGCGCCTGATCCGCCTGGCTGCGTTGCTGTTCGGTGGCGCCTGCTGCGGGCTGGCCGGCTCTTTCCTGTCGCTGGTGTATACGCCGCAATGGGTTGAAGGCATGGTGGCAGGGCGAGGCTGGATTGCACTGGCACTGGTGACGTTTGCGACCTGGCGTCCAGCACGCGTGATGGCCGGTGCCTACTTGTTTGGTGGCGTGACCATTTTGACCTTCTACATGCAAGGTGAAGGGGTGCCTATCGCGTCGCAGTTGCTGTCGATGTTGCCGTACTTGGCGACGATCGTGGTGCTGGTGCTGATTTCCCGCAATGCGAATTGGATCAAGCTGAATATACCGGCCTCTCTGGGTAAGCCATTCAATCCAAATAGCTGATTCTCAGTACTATTTAGGTGATGGATCAGCGTCGGCGCAGCGGGAAGTAAACTCTGGCCGTGCCCGCGCTGACGCTGCAGGTTTAACATAGATTGGCTTGTTCGATCGGTTCAAGGCTGCCGCCTTGTGCTGTGAAGCTGTGAGTGACTTGGATCGGGTTGCCTGGCCGTTGGCATCCATAATCTGCCGCTTATCCCACGCGGCGTATTGCTCGGTCCATTTTTATGCGAGTGGGAGTTACACGTAGAGGAAAATAATGTCTAAAAACATCATGCGCGATGCTTTATATGCAATCAGTTTGCTGCCTGCTATCGCAATGTCCCCGGTAGCATCTGCTGCAGAGCCGCTGGGTGTTGGTTTCGTCTATGTTAGTCCGATCGGTGAAGCCGGTTGGACTACGCAACACGATATCGGTCGCAAAGAAATGGTCAAGCATTTCGGCGACAAGATTAAAACCAAGGTGGTCGAAGACGTGCCTGAAGGCGCCGATGCCGAGCGCGTGATCCGAGACTTGGCACAGCAAGGCAACAAGCTGATCATCACGACTTCGTTCGGCTACATGAACCCGACCCTGAAAGTCGCGAAACAGTTTCCTGACGTCAAATTCATTCATTTGACGGGATACAAAACGGCCCCTAACGTCGCCAATGCGAATGCCCGTTTCTACGAAGGCCGTTACCTGGCTGGCGTGTTGGCTGCGAAGATGAGCAAAGGCAATGTGGCTGGTTACGTTGCAGCATTCCCGATTCCGGAAGTGCTGCAAGGGATTAATGCCTTCACGCTGGGTATGCGCAGCGTGAATCCGAAAGCCGAAGTCAAGGTAATTTGGGTCAACAGCTGGTACGATCCAGGCAAGGAACGCGATGCCGCGTTGACGCTGATGGGCCAGGGCGCAGAAGTGGTGACCAACCACACCGATTCCACCGCGATTGTGCAAGCGGCACAAGAAAAGGGTAAATACGCGATTGCCTACCACTCGGACATGAAAAAATTCGGTCCCAAGGCACAGCTTGCTTCAGTCACGCATCACTGGGGCGATTACTACATCAAGCAAACGCAGGCTGTATTGGACAACAAATGGAAGCCAACCAGCGTCTGGGGCGGGATCAAAGACGGCATGGTTTCGCTAGACAACTATGGCCCATCGGTGCCGAACGACGTCAAAGTGTTTGTCCAGGGCAAAGAAGCGGAAATCGTCGCTGGAAAATTGATGCCATTTACCGCGCCAGTGAAGGATAACGAAGGCAAAGTCCGCCTCGAAAAAGGTCCGATGACTGACGAAGCATTGAACAAAATGGACTATTACGTCGAAGGTGTGGCTGGCAAATTGCCTTCCAAGTGATCGAAGTAAAACACGATACTTGACATAAAAGCATTGACGTCGTGTTGGGCAACTGCATAAGTTGCTGATGTTGTAGAAGGTGCCGCGTGGCCTGAGGGCTCATGCGCACATCCAAACTGCATCGAAGGTGTTCGGGAGTTCGCCGTTGGCGGCCTCCCGAATACCGCTCTACGGTATCAAGCAGCGGACGCGCATATTTCAGCGGTTGACAGCGCGTGTTGCATTCGTCCTGTAATTCATCCTGTTGTTCATTCATCCTGCTGTGTCCTTATCTTCGTTGCGCTAGCTTTGCTTCCAAAAAGCAATTGCACATAGCAATTAAATGCAGCGTGTTCCCGTGTGCTTGGCTTGTTTTTGGTCCCGGATTGTTGTGCCGGGCTGATTGGGCTCGTCTCAGAAAATGGAACACAAAGTACGTTAAACCGGCGCCGCGCTGATCACCGGAGAATCTCTGGAAATGAGGAACATCCTGGTCTCGCGCTGGCGGTCGTCGCGGTGGTGGCAAACGGGCGGCGGATTGCAATCCGGCGCAGGTCGACATCGCTGCTTGACAAAAAAGGATCCATCTTTCACATGGCCGGAACGCTCAATTGCCATTCTGCTGGGTGTCAAAGGTCTTCTCAAGTCGTACAATATGCAATTGGTCCAAAGTTTTGTTTTTTTGCAAAACTGCTCGATTCCGGTAACCAACAACAAAGTTGCACCCAATGTATCGCCATTACGGCATTTTTTCTGGATATCCCATGTCTTTTTACGAAAAACTCGAAGCGCTCAATATCGAACTGCCCGCCGTGCCGGCGCCGGCCGCCGCCTACGTGATGTACGCGCAGACCGGCAACACCGTGTTCCTGTCCGGCCACATCGCCAAGAAGGATGGCAAGGTCTGGGTCGGCCAGTTGGGCAAGAACATCACGACAGAAGAAGGCAAGGCAGCGGCACGTTCGGTCGCGGTCGACCTGATCGCGACCCTGCAGGCAGCCTGCGGTGGCGACCTGAATCGCATCAAGCGTATCGTCAAGGTGATGAGCCTGGTCAATTCGACCGGCGACTTCACCGAGCAGCATCTGGTCACCAACGGTGCATCCGAACTGCTCGGCGAAATCTTCGGCGACGCCGGCAAGCATGCACGTTCGGCTTTCGGCGTCGCGCAGATCCCGATGGGCGGCTGCGTCGAGATCGAATTGATCGCCGAAATAGCCTGAGCGTCGCGTGACAGCAATTAATTGACGGCAATTGATGCACAAGAAGTAATGAAGTAATGAACAAAACTGAAGGCGGCATTTACCCAATGCCGTTCTTTTTAACGGTGGCCACAAGCGGCCCGATTCCAGTGTTTGACCAAGCGACTAAGAGGCAAGAGAACAGCATGAAAATTGAAAATCCATCCCCGATCCAGTGGCATTTTGCGCAGCGCGCTGAGCAGCTCCAAAGTTCGTTCATCCGTGAAATCCTGAAGATCACCCAGCGTCCGGAAGTCATTTCGTTTGCCGGCGGCCTGCCGTCGCCCGCGACTTTCCCGGTCGAGCAGATGAAGGCCGCGTTCGACCAGGTGCTGACGCTGCAAGGCAAGGTCGCGTTGCAATACGGCCCGACCGATGGTTACGGTCCGCTGCGCGAATGGATTGCCAATTCCTTGTCGACCGGCGGCGTCAAAATTATGCCGGAACAGGTCTTGATGACGTCGGGTTCGCAACAGGCGCTGGATCTGCTGGGCAAGGTGCTGATCGATGAAGGCAGTCGCGTGCTGGTTGAGACGCCGAGCTATCTGGGTGCCCTGCAGGCGTTTTCGGTGTACCGGCCAGAGTTCGTCTCGGTCGATACCGACGATGATGGCCTGGTACCGCAATCGGTCGCCACGGTCGCCGAGGGTGCGCGCATGCTGTATGCATTACCGAATTTCCAGAACCCGACCGGCCGCAGCCTGTCCATCGCGCGCCGCGTCGAACTGGTCGAAACCTGCGCCCGCCTTGGCCTGCCGTTGATCGAGGACGATCCATACGGCGCGCTCAGCTACCGCGGCGCTCCGGCGCCGAAGATGCTGGCGATGAATCCGGCCGGCGTGATTTACATGGGTTCGTTCTCCAAGGTGCTGACGCCGGGCATCCGCCTCGGTTACGTGGTGGCACCGCTGCCGCTGCTGCGCCGGCTGGAACTGGCCAAGCAGGCCGCTGATCTGCACACCGCGCAACTGACGCAAATGGTGGTGTATCAGGTGATCAAGGACGGCTTCCTCGACACCCATATCCCGACCATCAGCGCGCTGTACGGCAACCAGTGTCAGGTCATGCTGGACGCGATGGCGGAGCATTTCCCGGCATCGGTCAGCTGGACCAAGCCGGAAGGCGGCATGTTCATCTGGGTCACGCTGCCCAAGCACATCGACAGCATGAAACTGCTGGATGAAGCGCTGGCGCAACACGTCGCCTTCGTACCGGGCGCACCGTTCTACGCGAACGCGCCGGAATCGAACACGCTGCGCCTGAGTTTTGTGACGGTGCCGCCGGAGAAAATCCGCGAAGGGATCGCCAAGCTCGGCAAATTGCTGGCAACCAAGGTGTAAACAACGGCGCTGGGCGCGCACTTGCAAGCGCATGAAAAAAGGCGGGAATCTTCGGATTCCCGCCTTTTTTCACACTAATGTAGAGTATATCGAATAAGTCCGCAATTTATATGCGGAGATAGCCATCTCCATAAGGAGTATATCGCCGATCAATTAGACGCGGGCCATATGCACTGATAGGATGGGTGCAACCCATCTCTCGAGTTCGATGGGCGATGGGTTGCACCTATCCCACGGCGACCGCGCTGTAACATTTTTTCATAACGGTTGGAGTATGTTGAAAAATGCCGCCGTTTAATTGCGGTAATCATCCATCGTGATTGGAGTATCTGTTCCGCCGAGAGTCAGCGCAAGCCTAACGCCGCCACCGCGACGCGCGCCGCGGCCAGATCCCACGCCGCCTGGCCGACCGTTTTAAACACCGGCAGGATCCCGGCACCGGTCGGCGGTGGCTGATCCAGCATCGCGGCCAAGTCGCGCACCTGCGACCAGTCGATGCCGGCCTGGATTAAGTCGCCGGCCTCATGCTGCGCACCGGCCAGATCATCGACCACGATCTGCCGACTGTGCAGCAATGCTGCCGGAAATTCCACCATGTCCGGCTTGAATGCGCCGACGCCGACCGCCAGCGTGTCGGGTGCGATGTGCGCCGGAATCACTGCGGTCTTAGAGGTGGTCAGCGCGATCACGACGTCGGTCGCCGGCAGATCGGTGGCCAGCGTCGCCATCGCCAGCGCCGTCGCGCCGCAGTGCGGATGGCGCAGGCGCAGCGCGTCGCAAAATTGCTGCGCCTTGCCGATGTCACGCGCCGCGCTCCAGAACTGGGTCACGCCAAAGAATTCAACCAGCGCATCGACATGCGCCGCGGCTTGCGCACCGGTACCGATCAACAGCGCCGACGCCGGTTTGCGCGGCGCCAGCGTCGCGATACCCAGCAGTGTCACGGCGGCGGTGCGGCGCGCGGTGACCGTCGGTCCATCCAGTAGCGCCAGGCGGCGACCGCTGGCGGTATCGAACACCACCACCTCGCCCTGAATCACCGGCAAACCATGTTGTGCATTGTTGGCGTGCACCGTGATGAGCTTGGTGACGCTGATATCGGGACCGAGCGCCGGCATGCTGAGCAGCACGCTGGCCTGATCGATCGGCACCACCTGCCGCTCCGGCGCGCGGATCTGACCGCTGGCCAGTTCGCGCGCGGCCTGCGCGATCGCCGGCACCAGGTTTGCGTAGGGCAGGGCCTGCGCGGTTTGCATCGGATCGAGAATGTGCATCGTCATCGTAAAAAGAAACTCATCGTAAAAAGAAACCGGTGGGAAATGGGTCCGAGTGTTCCAGCAGCCACTGGTTCATCCCCATGATATGGGCGCTGCCGGTCACTTCGGTCAGCGCGGCATCGAAGTCGCCGACCCGCGCCGGCGCGGTCACGCGCACCGAGAAACTGCTGCCGACGATGCTGCCGTTGACATACGGCTGGCCCAGGCCCAGCTTGCCGCGCAAAAACAATTGTGCGGCACGGCCCGAGGTTCCGGTGCCGGTCGGCGAGCGATCGACTTCGCGATCCGCGAAAATGCAGACGTTGGACTGGTCCACACCGGCAACATTCGGCGCGCTGTCGATGATGGTGCCGTACAGCTGGTCCAGCCCCGGCTCCAGCGGATGCTGGATCTGGACCTTGGCCTGCACCGCCGCCTTGGTCTCGGCACCCAGCTGGATCAGCGCGCGCACCAGCTCCGGCTTGACGCTCAGTTGCGCCTGATCGGCATTGATGTAGTAATAGAACGCGCCGCCAAACACGATGTCGCCGACGATCTTGCCGAAGCTTGGCGTGTCCACTTCCAGGTCGCGCAGGTAGATGAAGGCCGGCACGTTGTTGAAGCGCACCTGGCCGACGCGGCTGCCATCCCACTCGACATGGGCTTCGATGAATCCGGCCGGCGTGTCGAAACCGATGCGCGTGCTGGGGCTGCGGCGCTCAACATGGCCCAGTTCCACCAGCACCTTGCCGAGCGCGATAATGCCGTGGCCGCACATGTCGCTGTAGCCTTCGTTGTGGATGAAGACGACGCCAAAATCGGCGTCCGGCGTGGTCGGCGGCAACAGGTAGGCGCCATACATGTCGGCGTGGCCGCGCGGCTCGTTCATCAGGAACTGCCGCACATCGTCACGGTTGGCTCTGAGCCACGCGCGCTTTTCCAGGATAGTGGTACCGGGCACCGGCGGCAATCCAGACATCAGGATGCGCAGGGGTTCGCCGCCGGTGTGGGCGTCGATGGTGTGTATCGTGCGGCTCAGATTGAGCATGTTGCGATCCTCCGGTCTGGCTTCAGGTAGCCACAAACTTTACCGCGTTTTCTCGCAACCGGTTGCCACCAATCCGTGGTCCTGTATTTTTGCTATCGTGAAATCGATGAATGCGCTCACTGCGCGCGGCAGCTGCTTGCGGCTGAGGTAAACAAAGTGGATGCCTTGACCATGGAGCGCATACTCCGGCAGTACCTCCTTCAATCGTCCCGCATGCAGGTAGGGTGCCGCCATCATCGTCGGCAGCAGGGCGATGCCCAGATTCGCGAGCGTGGCGTTAAGCAGGACTTGCGCGGTGTTGGCGCTGAAACGGCCCGCGACCTTGACCTCTACCGCGCCGTCCGGGCCATCCAGCGTCCACGACACCCGCCCGGACTGTTTCGGGAAAGTGATGCAATCATGCTCCTCCAAATCCGCCAGTGTGGCCGGCACTCCGCGTGCCGCCAGGTAGGCCGTGCTCGCCACCAGCGTGGCGCGGCTCGTCCCAATTTGTCGCGCGACCAAATTCGGTTCAAGGATCTTGCCGCCCCGGAATGCGAGGTCGATGCCTTCGCCAATCAAGTCCGCTCGGGCGTCGCTCAACAGGAATTCGATGCGAACTTGCGGATGTGCGGCGAGAAATTCAGCGATCCAGTCCATGGGAAACCAATTGAAAAAATCGGCGGGCGCGGCGACGCGCAGCGTGCCGATCGTTAGCTGATTGCCATCGGCGAGTTCCTGTGATGCCTGGGCCAATGATTCGACCTGCTCGGCGCACCGTTCATACAGTGTGCGTCCTGCATCCGTGAGCGATAGCTTGCGCGTCGAGCGCTGCATCAGGCGTACGCCCACGCTCCGTTCCAATTCCTGAATACGCCGACTTGCGGTATTGGGCGGGACACCCAGGCGCCGCGCCGCTTCGGCGAAGCTGCCCGCGCGTATCACTTGAACAAATAGTGCAAGGTCATTCAAGTCCATCATTCTATTCGTCCATTTTTGGATTAGTTAAATACGATTCTACCATCTAGTAGTCTTATCCGACTTTGCCTACACTGCCTCCGTGCATATCTCATTCCATTTTTCCGATATTTCAAGGACCTTCTCATTACCAAGATCGGGAGTGCCAATTAAGGCTGCTGCATGCGTTTTATGCCGCTGGTCCTTGCTTTTATCCACTTTTTAAGGAAATCAATATCATGGCAAAAATTCTTCACATCAACAGCAGCGTCCGCAATCAAGGTTCCCTCTCACGTCAATTGACCGGCGAGTTCCTGGCCAAATGGAAAGCCGCCAACCCATCCGATATCGTTATCGAGCGCGATCTGGCCTCCAACCCGGTACCGCACCTGACCGAGCAAATGATGGGCGCATTCTTCACGCCGGCAGAACAACGCACACCTGAACAAGCGCAAACCGTGCTGATATCCGATGTACTGGTGGACGAACTGCTCGCGGCCGATGTCATCGTGATTGGCGCACCGATGTACAACTTTTCGGTCAGCTCCACATTGAAGGCCTGGATCGACCACATCGCGCGCGCCGGACGTACATTCAACTACGGTGAAACCGGTGCTGTCGGCCTGGTCACCGGCAAGAAAGTATTTATCGTCACCGCAACCGGCGGCGTGTATAGCGAAGGCCCCTCGAAAGCGTACGATTTCCTCGGCACTTATTTGCGCAGCGTGCTCGGCTTCCTGGGCATGACCGATATCACTTTCGTTCAGGCTGAAGGCCTGGCGATGGGCGAAGCGGCAGTTGCCGATACGCTCGCGAAGAGCCGCACGGCATTGAATGAATTGCTGGCTGCGTAATAACTTGTAGTGGAAGTTTGTCGTATGAAAATGCGGCATCCCCAGGATGCTGCATTTTCGTTTGATCGCCGTATGCTGCGTCCGTAAGCGTTAGCTTGCGCGTCGAGCGCTGCATCAGGCGTAGGCCCAGGCGACCGAGCCGCTGCGGCGAAGCTGCCTGCGCGTATCACCTGAACAAACAGTGCCACGTCATTCAAGTCCATCATTTTATTAATCCATATATGGATGAGTTAAGTACTATTGTTCCATTTAATAGCATTATCTGACTTTGCATACACTATCCAACGACATCTCCCATTCCACTTTTCCCTATTCAAAGGAGCCTTCCATGGCCTTGTCCACGACTACACACCATCGCATCATCTGGGCGTTACGCCTGCTTTTGGCGCTGGCCTTCGGCGCTGCCGGGGCTGCCAAGCTCGCCGGCGTTCCGCAAATGGTCCAGATCTTCGAACATATTGGCATCGGTCAATGGTTTCGCGACGTTACCGGCCTGGTCGAGATCACCGGTGCGGTGCTTTTGCTCGTACCAGTCACAAGCTTCTTCGGCGGTTTGCTGCTTGCCGTGACCATGGTCTTCGGCGTCGCAACGCATCTGCTGGTGATTGGCGGCAGCCCTGTGCCTGCCATCGTACTGGCTCTTCTCTCCGGCTTTGTCGCCTATCGCCTGCGGCCGACCGTTGGGGTTGTGGTAAGCGCGGGAGCAACAAGGTGAGCGCGTTGACCGGTACTTTTTCCGCGTTGGCCAGTGCAGGCGGGCCCGCGCGCCGCATCGTGCAGCGCACCCGCGGGCATCGCCATGGGCCGGTCACGCGTCTGATGAGTCCGGCTGACTTGGGGCAATTGCTCAAGCCCTTCATTTTCCTGGACCTGTTCGATTCAGAGGGGGCATCTCAGGGCGGCTTTGGTTTGCATCCGCATTCGGGCATCGCGACGCTCACCTGGATCACGCAGGGTGGCGTGAGCTACGAAGACACGTCCGGTGAAACCGGCGTGGTGATGCAGGGCGGCCTGGAATGGATGGTGGCCGGCGGCGGCGCCTGGCATGGCGGCGGGTGGGCCGGTGCTGAGGCACCTGCGCGGGGCTTCCAGCTTTGGGTGGCATTGCCGCCCGCGCTTGAGCAAAGCACGGCGGCCAGCACCTATCTTGCTCCCGAATCCATACCGCGTGAAGGGCCGGCCAGAGTGCTGCTAGGCCACTATGGCGCCGCCAGCAGTGCGATCGTGGCGCCGTCGTCAATGAACTACCTTGCGCTACGGTTGAAGGCCGGCGAGCGCTGGCGCTATCAGCCGCCTGCAGGGCACACCGTCGCCTGGGTTGCAATTAGTGACGGCGGGTTGCACACGCCGGACAGCTTGCGGGCCGGAGAGCTTGCCATTTTTGAAGAATCGAATGGCGAGATCGACTTCCACGCCGAAGTCGACACTGAATTCGTGCTGGGCTCTGCCGTCAAGCATCCGCACGATTTAGTGATGGGCACCTACTCGGTCCATACCAGCATCGAGGCATTGCATGAGGGCGAGGCTCGGATTCAACAGATCGGCAAGCGCCTGCGTGACGAGGGTCGGCTGCGCTGAAATCGGCGTGGATGGGTTCAGCCTCGCAGCCGCGACCGCCACCGACATCTGGGACATCGGCGGCGTGCCGCTGTCGCAGTTGGACCCGGCGACCGTGATGACGGCCGACAGCCTGGTCGATGCAGCATTGTCCGGCTTTGACCAGGGCGAAGCGATCACGCTGCCGTCGGTGGAAGACGGCCAGCTGTGGGCCGACTACGACGCCGCGCGCATGAAGCTGATGGCCGCCACCCAAACCGGCAAGCCTGCCTCGCGCTACCTGTCCGCGAAATAAGCGGACGCCGCACGCGCCTGGCACTCTGCGCGTGTGGCCTCGAATGCGAACCCGACTTTTCAAATGCAAGCCCTTACACCCAGTCAGGTATCCACAAACTTTACGGCGTTCCCGCGAAACCGGTGGCCAACCACCATGTTTGCCGATCGACGCGATCGCCTACTTCAATGCAGTCAGCGTGAGCGGTTTCAATTTCGATTCCAGCAACTTGCCCTTGCGCGCGCGTTTGCCGATGTGGATCGCGAGACCGCTGGCCGACAGGCTGACGTCCTGCGCCTTGCCGCCGCGTCCGATGCCTGACACCAGCACGCCGCGTTGGCTGATCGGCTGCGCCGCCAGCAGCTTCTCGTGCGGCTCCAGGTCGATCAGCGTCACACCGCGGCCGCCACTGGCCAGCGGCTTGATTTCGTCGAGCCCGAATACCAGCAAGCGGCCCTTTTCCGACAAGCAGGCCAGCGCACTGGCGCCGGCATCGACGAGGCGCGGCGCCAGCGGTTCGGCACCGTCGTCAAGGGTGACAAACGACTTGCCGGCCTTGTTGCGACTGACCATGTCGCCGGCCCTGGCGGTAAAGCCATAGCCGGCGTTCGACGCCAGCAGCAGCGTGGTGTCCGGGCTGCCGGCAAAATAATGTTGCACCCGGCTGCCGCTGGTCAGTTCCACCAGCGTCGTGATCGGCACGCCGTCGCCGCGCGCACCGGGCAGGGCGGCGACGGCGACCGTGTAAATCCGGCCGTTGGTGCCGAATACCAGCAGGTTGTCGACGGTGCGGGATTCAAATGTGCCGTATAGCGCGTCGCCCGCCTTGAAGGTGAACTGCTCGATGTCGTGGCCGTGGCCGGTGCGGGCCCGGACCCAACCTTTTTGCGAGATCACGACCGTCACCGGCTCGTCGATCACCTTCTGCTCGACCGTGGCTCTTTGCGCTTCTTCGATCAGGGTGCGGCGCGCATCGCCAAATTGTTTATCGTCGGCCTCGATCTCCTTGATGATCGACTTCCGCATCGAGTTCGGATTGTCGAGCAGGTCGTGCAGTGTCGCTTTTTCCTTGCGCAGCTCGGCCAGTTCCTGCTGGATCTTGATGGTTTCCAGTCGGGCCAGCTGGCGCAACCGGATTTCCAGGATGTCTTCGGCCTGCCGGTCCGACAGCTTGAACGCCGCCATCAGCGCCGCCTTCGGTTCGTCCGATTCGCGAATGATCTTGATGACCTTGTCGATATTGAGCAGCACCGCCTCGCGACCTTCGAGGATGTGGATGCGGTCATCGACCTTGTTCAGCCGGAATTGGGTGCGGCGGGTGACGGTGACAAAGCGGAATGCGATCCACTCGCGCAGGATGTCGCCCAGCGCCTTCTGGCGCGGACGGCCGTCGCCGCCGATCATCACCAGGTTGATCGACGCGCTGGTTTCCAGCGAGGTATGCGCCAGCAGCATGTGCATGAATTCGGCCGGATCCTGGTTCTTCGATTTCGGCTCGAACACCAGCCGCACCGGGGCTTCGCGGCCGGACTCGTCGCGGATCGTGTCGAGCGAAGCCAGGATCACCTGCTTCAGGGACAGCTGTTCGGCCGACAGTGCTTTCTTGCCGAGCTTGATCTTCGGGTTGGTCAGCTCCTCGATTTCTTCCAGTACTTTCTGCGACGAGGTGCCGGGCGGCAATTCGGTCACCACGATCTGCCATTGGCCGCGCGCCAGTTCCTCGGTCTTCCAGCGCGCCCGCACCTTCATGCTGCCGCGGCCGCTCGCGTACATCTCCGCAATCGCCGCCGCCGGCGTGATGATCTGGCCGCCGCCGGGGAAGTCGGGGCCGGGGATCATCGCCATCAACTCGGCATGGCTCAGTGTCGGATGGCGGATCAGCGCGACCGCGGCCTGCGCCACTTCGCGCAGGTTGTGCGACGGGATTTCGGTTGCCAGGCCAACGGCGATGCCGGATGCACCGTTCAGCAGCACCATCGGCAGCCGTGCCGGCAACAGCTTCGGCTCTTCGGTCGAGCCGTCGTAATTGGGCTGGAAATCGACCGTGCCCTGGCCGATTTCATCGAGCAGCAGCCTGGCGATCGGCGTCAGGCGCGCCTCGGTATAGCGCATCGCCGCCGCGCCGTCGCCGTCGCGCGAGCCGAAATTGCCCTGGCCGTCGATCAGCGGGTAACGCAGCGAAAAGTCCTGCGCCATCCGCACCAGCGCGTCGTACACCGACTGATCACCGTGCGGATGCAGTTTGCCGAGCACGTCGCCGACCACGGCCGCCGATTTGCGCGGCTTGGCGCTGGCATTCAAGCCCAGCTCGTTCATCGCATACAGGATGCGGCGCTGCACCGGTTTCTGGCCGTCGCAGACATCGGGCAGGGCGCGCCCCTTGACCACCGAGATCGCATAGTCGAGATAGGCGCGCTCGGCAAAGGTCGCCAGCGTCAGCGCCTCGTCGTCGTTCGGTTGCGGGGCAGGGTCAAAGAGATTGGCTTGTTCGGACATGGATTCTGATTGGTTGGGCGCGGGGGTGGTCCGCGTGGTTTATTGTTGTTGGGTGCCGCTGACGGCGGACGGCATGTTGCGCCGGCCAGGGATCGTCATATGGATGCGTTTCGGACTGTCGGAGGCGCCGGCCTGGTCGGTCGGCGCCTTACGTATCTGATAGATCTGATAAAACTGGGAAACCAAGCGCACGTAGTTGCGCGTTTCCGGGTATGGCGGAACCTGGTTCTTGTATTTTTGCACCGCACCTTCGCCCGCGTTATAGGACGCGATCATCAGCTCCTGCTTGCTCGGAAACAGCTGTTGCAAGTCGCGCAGGTAACGTGCCGCCAGCCGGATATTGGTCTTGGGATCGCTCAGCTTCTGTTCGATGCTGTGCTTGCGGTCGGCCTGCACGCCATAACGTTCGGCGGTGGCCGGCATCACTTGCATCAAGCCGATGGCGCCTTTCGGCGACACCGCCAGCGGGTCGAAACCCGATTCGGCCGCCATGATCGCCTTCAGCAACGCCGGTTCCAGCGCAAAATCGCTGGCCGCCTGGTTCAGTATCTTGTCAAATCTCTTCAGGTTCGGATGCTGCGACAGATAGCGCATCAGCGGTGTCGTTTGGGCGTCAGTCGCGGCGGCCGGTCCGACCAGCTTCGACGAATCGAAGGCTTGATCGCCGCGCAAAAAAATCTGATATCGCTCGTCGATCTTGACGGTCGAAAAATGCCCGTTGCCCTGTTCGTCGATGTAGCCGTAGACATCGGCCCGTGCACTGCCGGCGCCGAATAATCCGGCCAGGCAGCACAGCAACATCATCGATTTTACAAAACTGCGCATCAAATATCCGCTTCTGCCTCGTTGCCGTGTTCCTCGATCCAGGCCCGCCGCGCCGCCGCCTCGCCCTTGCCCATCAGCATATTGAAGCGGTGTTCCGATGCGGCCCGGTCAAATTCGCCGAGCGCGACCGGCAGCAGGCGCCGGGTGTCGGGATTCATGGTGGTTTCCCACAACTGCTCGGCATTCATTTCGCCCAGACCCTTGAAGCGCGAGATAGCCCAGGCGCCGTCTTTCACACCTTCCTTGCGCAACTTGTCCTCGATCGCGACCAGTTCGCCGTCGTCCAGCGCGTAGATCTTCTGAATCGGCTTCTTGCCGCGCGCCGGGGCATCGACCCGATACAGCGGCGGGCGCGCGATGCAGATGTTGCCATTCGAGATCAGGGCCGGGAAGTGTTTGAAAAACAGCGTCAGCAGCAACACCTGGATGTGCGAGCCGTCAACGTCGGCATCGGACAGGATGCAGATCTTGCCATAGCGCAGGCCGGCCAGATCGAGGCTGTCGTTCGGCCCGTGCGGATCGACCCCGATCGCGACCGCGATGTCGTGGATCTCGTTGTTGGCAAACAGCCGGTCGCGGTCGCTTTCCCACGAATTCAGCACCTTGCCGCGCAGCGGCAGAATCGCCTGGAATTCCTTGTCGCGCCCCATCTTGGCCGAGCCGCCGGCCGAGTCACCCTCGACCAGGAACAGTTCGTTGCGTGCAATGTCGGATGATTCGCAATCGGTCAGTTTGCCCGGCAGCACGGCCACGCCGGACGATTTTTTCTTTTCGACCTTTTGCGCCGACCGTAGCCGCGACTGGGCCTGCCTGATCACCAGTTCGGCCAGCTTCTTGCCGTAATCGACGTGCTGGTTCAGCCACAGTTCCAGCGGCGGTTTGGTGAAGGTCGATACCAGCCGCACCGCGTCGCGCGAGTTCAGGCGCTCCTTGATCTGGCCCTGGAATTGCGGGTCCAGCACCTTGGCCGACAGCACGAACGAGACGCGCGCGAACACGTCTTCCGGCAGCAGCTTGACGCCCTTGGGCAGCAGCGAATGCATCTCGACGAAATTCTTGACTGCGCCGAACAGGCCTTCGCGCAAGCCCGATTCATGGGTGCCGCCGTTCGAGGTCGGGATCAAGTTGACATACGATTCACGTACCACGGCGCCGTCTTCGGTCCACGCGACCACCCAGGCCGCACCTTCGCCTTCGGCGAAGCCGTCGGTGTCGACGCCGGCATACTGCGCGCCTTCGAACAGCGGAATCAGGGTTTCGCCATTGGAGGTCTGCGCCAGCGATTCGGTCAGATAGCCGCGCAGGCCCTGCTCGTATTGCCAGCTCTGGCTGTCACCGGTCTTGGCGTTGATCAGCGTGACCTTGACGCCGGGCAGCAGCACCGCCTTGGATCGCAGCAGCCGCTGCAGTTCCGGCTGCGAGATCGCCGGGCTGTCGAAATATTTCGGATTCGGCCAGGCGGTGACGCGGGTGCCGGACTTCTTGTCATCGCGGCCGATCGGGCGCGACGTCAGCGGCTCGATCACGTCGCCGTTGGCAAACGCCATCTGGTGCACGCGACCCTCGCGCCACACGGCAATCTCCAGCCGCGTTGACAGCGCATTGGTGACCGACACGCCAACCCCATGCAGGCCGCCCGAGAACGCATAGGCGCCGCCGGCGCCCTTGTCGAACTTGCCGCCGGCGTGCAGGCGGGTGAACACGATCTCGACGGTCGGCACCTTTTCTTCCGGATGCAGACCGACCGGAATGCCGCGTCCGTCATCCTCGACGCTGACACTGCCGTCGGCATTCTGCGTGACCACGATGTGCCCGCAATGGCCGCCTAGCGCCTCGTCGGACGCGTTGTCGATGACTTCCTGGATGATATGGAGCGGGTTTTCGGTACGGGTGTACATGCCGGGACGTTGCTTGACGGGCTCCAGCCCTTTCAGGACCCGGATCGAGGCTTCGCTATAGTCGGATGAGGCAGTTTTTTTAGTGGCCATTCAGTTGTTGTGCAAATTCTGTTGTGTTTAGGTTGACTGCGTGTTGGTGACGGGCGCGCAGCATGTTGCCATAGTGCATTATTTCAGTGTGTCCGTCGTGTGTCCGATTCTGTGTGTCCGATTCCGTATCAGCATTTTGTACCAGCATTCTAAATAAATATTCGCGGACTGCCTTCGATGTTTGCACGCGCGCCGCCGGGGGGAGCGCGGTGCTGGCTGTCTACACCGCGCGAGTGGCGCAACTTATTTGCGGAGTTTTGGTGGGTATCGACTCGTCACCTATGGTTTATAACAGGAATTGACTTAGGGATCGATGAGTATAATTTCAGGCGACGGCGTCCATCGCGCCGCGACACGGCGTAAACGGTGCTCGTCATCGGCACCGAACTTTTGGTGACGGCTTTTGGGTCCTCTGCCGTGGCGCAGAACAATAGAACAACAGTGCGATAAAGAATTTGAGCCGTCTTTAACAAAATGCAAGGTAGTTTGCATAAAATGCGAGTATGCAAAATCAAACCATTCCACTTGCCGTGCGGCTGATTGGATTCTCGGCCCACGAAGTCGGGATTTTCGAAGCGACGTTCAAGGTCGAGCGCAGCGCCAGCCATACCTACTTCCATTTGCCGGACGACAGCCTGCAGGATCCCGACGTCTATATCGCCAACGCCGATGAACTGAAGGCGCTGGCGGCGCTGTCCGATGTCGGTCCGAGCGACATCCGGCCGGCGCTGCTGGTAGGCACACCCGAGATTGAGCTGCCTTACGAACGGGTCGAGCGGCCGATCCGCTGGCGCAAGCTGTTCGACGCGCTGGAAAAGCTGATTGACAAACGCGACCAGGTGCTGGCCACGCTCGATGCCTCCGGCGTGGTGCTGGTGCCGGAGCGGCGCCGCACCGATCGTGTCGACCTGGACCTGACCGATCCGGCCGAATACAAGGCCATGCGTCGCCAGCCCAACCGCAGCGGCAATGTGCTGATCATCGACCAGACCCCGGCCTTCCATCAATTTGTGGCGGATATGCTGAGCCGCTATCACGTCACCGTGCATCTGGCCAGCGACGAGGCGGAAGTGATCGAAGCCTGCAAGCTGCGCCGAATTGCGCTGGTGATGATCAATACCTCGGCTGCGGACATGGATCCGTACAAGCTATGCCAGGCGATCAAAAAATATCGCGGCGACAACAGTACCGCAGTGATTTTCCTGCTCGGCAGTGGCGCCGTGCTGGATCAGGAGAAGGCGGTCGGCGTCGATCTGGACGGCTTTCTGAACAAGCCGCTGACTGGCAACCTGCTGTTGTCGACCCTGATGAAGTTCCTGCCGCTGACGCGCCGCGAGCAATCGAAACAAAAAAAAGCGCGTAAGCCCATCGCCAACGTTACGTAGGCCGCCGTCGCGTTGCTGCTGCGGGCCGATGCGGGCAGCGTGCATCGCCTGTTTGTCCGGTGACTTATTTGCTGAGCAAGCGCATCGCCCGCTCCAGCCCCTCTATCGTGACCGGAAACATCCGGTTATTCATGATCTGGCGGATCACCGTGATCGATTGCCGGTATTGCCACAGGCCTTCCGGCTCCGGATTGAGCCAGGCAAATTTCGGGAAGGCGCTGGTGAAGCGTTGCAGCCAGGCGGCGCCGGCTTCCTCGTTGTTGTATTCGACCGAGCCGCCCGGCTGCAATACCTCATACGGGCTCATGGTGGCGTCGCCGACGAAGATCAGCTTGGTGTCCGGCGTGTACTTGCGCAAGATGTCCCAGGTCGCGAAACGTTCCGCATGACGCCGTCGGTTGTGCTTCCACAGATGGTCGTAGACGCAGTTGTGGAAGTAGAAAAATTCCATGTTCTTGAATTCGGTCTTGGCGGCCGAGAACAGTTCCCCGGTGCGCGCGATGTGGTCGTCCATCGAACCGCCGACGTCCAGCAGCATCAACACCTTGATGTTGTTCTTGCGTTCCGGCTGCATCTTGATGTCGAGGTAGCCGGCGTTGTTGGCGGTGGCGCGGATCGTCGCGTCCAGCGCCAGTTCCTCGGCCGCGCCTTCGCGCGCGAACTTGCGCAGCCGCCGCAGCGCGATCTTGATGTTGCGCGTGCCCAGTTCGCGCTCGGCGTCGTAATCCTTGTAGGCGCGTGCCTCCCACACCTTGACCGCGCTGCGGCTGCCGCCCGCGCCGTCGATCCGGATGCCCTCCGGATTGGAGCCGCCATTGCCGAACGGCGAGGTGCCGCCGGTGCCGATCCACTTGCTGCCGCCTTCGTGCCGCTCCTTCTGTTCGTTCAGCAGCTCCTTGAGGCGATCCATCAGCTTGTCGTAGCCGAATTTTTCCAGATCCGCCTTCTGCTCGTCGGTCAGTTCGCGCTGCATGCGCTGGATCAGCCAGTCGAGCGGAATCTCGGCGTTCTTGTCGAACACCGCATCGATGCCCTTGAAATACAGCCCGAAGGCCTTGTCGAACTTGTCGAAATGCGCCTCGTCCTTGACCATCGTGATGCGCGCCAGATAGTAGAAATCGTCGAGCGTGTGGTCGATCACGTTCTTTTGCAGCGCTTCCAGCAGCACCAGGAATTCCTTGATCGACACCGGAATCTTGGCATCTTTCAGAGTGAAGAAGAAATCGATCAGCATGAGGGCACCTCGCTAAATCTACTGCGCGACCCAATCTCGATTCTGTGATGCTCGTCGTACCTTCGTACGACTGCGCTTCTCGACTCAAGCTTGAGCCGCTCGCTACGATTTCCCGAGGCACCCATGATGAATGGCCTAACGATCCAGTTGGTACTGCAGATGGCGCTTGGTAGTCGGCCATTCCGACGCAATGAGCGAAAATACTACGGTGTCGCGCAGCGCGCCGCCGTCCATCAGTTGATGACTGCGCAGGATGCCGTCCTGGCGCGCGCCGAGACGCGCGATGGCCGCGCGCGACTGGTGGTTCATGAAATTGGTGCGGAACTCGACTGCGATGCAATCGAGCGTCTCGAACGCATGCGTCAGCAGCATCAGTTTGCATTCGGTATTGATGCCGCTGCGCTGGGCGCTGGCGGCAGTCCAGGTCGAGCCGATCTCGAGCCGGCGGTTGGGTGCATCGATGTGCATGTAAGTGGTCATGCCGCACAACGCGCCGGTATCGTTGCGGCGGATCGCGAACGCCAGCATGTCGCCGGTGGCCTGGACCTCGAGCCGACGGGCGATCTCGGCGCGCATCTGTTCCGGGGGCGGGATGTGGGTGTACCAGAGCTTCCACAATTCGCCGTCGGCCACCGCGGCCGCGAGGCCGTCATGGTGGTCCATCGATAGCGGTTCAAGCGTCGCGTGACGGCCCTGGAGCGTGGTCGGGGAGGTAAATGACATTTTTTATACTGGGCTGTGTATTTTTTAAGTACGCAATAAATTTCAGCGCGTTAATGGGTATTTTTTCCTATACTCCCCCATTAATCTGCGCGCTAGCGGTCAGCGATTGGCGCGCGACATCAGCATCAGGCGCTCGAACAGATGCACGTCCTGCTCGTTCTTGAGCAGCGCGCCATGCAGTGGCGGCACCACCGTTTTGGCATCGCGGCTGCGCAGCGCTTCGGCCGGAATATCCTCGGCCAGCAGCAGCTTGAGCCAGTCCAGCAATTCCGAGGTGGACGGTTTCTTCTTCAGGCCGGCAACCTCGCGCACCTCGTAGAAGGTCTGCAGCGCTTGCGCCAACAGGTCCTTTTTCAGCGTCGGGAAATGCACGTCGACGATCTGCTGCATGGTGTCCTTGTCGGGGAACTTGATGTAGTGGAAGAAGCAGCGGCGCAGGAAGGCGTCCGGCAATTCCTTCTCGTTATTCGAGGTGATGATCACCAGCGGGCGATGCTTGGCCTGCACGATCTGGCGCGTTTCGTAGACGTAAAACTCCATGCGGTCGAGTTCGCGCAGCAGGTCGTTCGGGAATTCGATGTCGGCCTTGTCGATCTCGTCGATCAGCAGCACCACCGGCTCGTCGGCGGTAAAGGCCTGCCACAACACGCCCTTGACGATGTAGTTGTGGATCTCCTGGACCCGGGCGTCGCCCAGCTGCGAGTCGCGCAACCGCGAGACCGCGTCGTATTCGTACAGACCCTGCTGGGCCTTGGTGGTCGACTTGATATGCCACTGCAACAGCGGCATGTCGAGCGCCTGCGCCACTTCCTCGGCCAGCATGGTCTTGCCGGTGCCGGGTTCGCCCTTGATCAGGAGCGGGCGCTGCAAGGTCAGGGCAGCATTGACCGCCAGTTTCAGATCACTGGTGGCTACGTAAGTCTGCGAGCCCTCAAAACGGGCCGGTCCGGAATCGTGTCGCATGGGTTAGGTCATCGAAAGGAAAAGAGGCTCAAGTATACGCGAGATAGAGTTCTGCCGCGGCGTGCAGGGCAGGGCGCGCGTAGCAGATGGCACCGGAAAATCGGCGCCGACACCATGACAGGGCAATACGGGGCCGGGCGCGCTTGCTTTCGCGCCATGACTCGGCATGGACTGACAGCAAGTCTTGAGGTAAAATCAACGGTTAATAGTGCGTCGCCACAGCTGTTTTTGCATTCTGCCGCGGTCAGTTTTGCGTAAATCATCGCTGGTGGCATCCGTACCTCGTCAGTTTCGCGTTTTATACCCTGCTACCATGAAAAAAATCATCGCACCCTGCGTTGCACTGCTGGCATTTGCCGGTATGGCCAACCTTGCCGCCGCTGCGGATGTTGTCGGCAATGCCAAAGCCGCTGAAAACAAGATCGCCATGTGCGTCGGCTGCCACGCCATCGGCGGTTACAAATCCGCTTTTCCCGAGGTCTACAAGGTGCCGATGATCGGTGGTCAGTCGGAAAAATATATTGAAAATGCGCTGAAGGCCTATAAAAAAGGCGATCGCAATCATCCTTCGATGCGCGGTATAGCGAGCAGCCTGTCGGATCAGGACATAGCCGATGTCGCCGCTTATTATTCGCAGCAGAAATAAGGAGACCCCAATATGAAAAAAATTCTCGCATCGGCGATAGTTCTAGTTTCCTGCGCAGCGTCGTTCGACGCGCTGGCAGGCGGCAATATCGATGCCGGCAAGGCATTGACCGACAAATACAGCTGCGCATCCTGCCATGGCAAGGACTTCGGCACACCGATCGATCCTAGCTATCCGAAGCTGGCCGGCCAGCATCAGGATTATCTGGAGCATGCATTGACCGCCTACCGTCGCGGTGGCTCGGCCGCCAACGGCCGCGCCAACGCGATCATGGCTGGTCAGGCCAAACCACTGTCGGACAAGGACATCCAGGATATCGCCGCCTATCTGCACAGCCTGCCAGGCTCGCTGGTGATGCGCAAATGAATGCAAATAGGTGCACAGCACAATTGCACGCAGAATAAAAAAAGCCACGGATGCCGTGGCTTTTTATACCTTTAAACCGTGTCGGCCGCGGTCGGTTGTTGTCTCCGGCGCGCGTTAGCGGTTGCGCCGGATGCAGTCGAGATAGGTGGCGGCATCGGGCGGCAAGCCGTTGCGTTGCGCGCTCCAGATCATTTCACCCAGACATTCCATCATCCGATGATGCGCCGCATGTTCGTCGCCCAGCCGTTGTGCCAATGACTGACAGGCGGCGCGGATGCCCGGCGGTTGATCGATCGACAGCTGTTCGGCGATCGACAGATGCATCGACAAATGCAGGAACGGATTGCTCTGGCCGTTCTCGACCGAGTAGTCGGCCGCCAGCGCCGCCTCCGGATCGGCCAGTGCATCGGTATATTCCGGATGCTGCACGATCCAGTCGGCCGCAATCGCTTCCAACGGCGTCAGGATTTCATTTGCGCGCTGCTTGCGCGCGGTTTCGCAAAAAAAGCGTCGTACATCTTGCTGGCTGGGATTGAACATCTGGTCGGTCGAATTTGGGAATACCGCATTGTAAATCGTTCGTGGCCCGACCGGACAACACAGCACGGGCGCCAGTAGAATACAGGTCACTTACTTTATCAATGGAATCGCATGTTAAACAATCTGACCCAGGATACGCTGTTCAATAATGCCCGCACTCATAACGCCTGGACCGAGCGGCCGGTGACCGATGCCCAGTTGCGCCACATTTATGACCTGATGAAATGGGGCCCGACCTCGGCCAACTGCGCGCCGGCGCGTATCGTGTTCGTCAAGTCAAAGCAGGAAAAAGAGAAACTGGTGGGATGCATGTCGCCAGGCAATGCCACCAAGACCCGCGCCGCACCGGTGACCGCGATCATCGCGATGGACATGGCGTTTTACGAGAAATTGCCGGTACTGTTTCCGCATGCGGATGCACGATCGTGGTTCGCCGGCAACCAGGCGTTGATCGACGCGACGGCATTTCGCAATTCATCGCTGCAGGGCGGCTACTTCATCGTGGCGGCCCGTGCCGCTGGCCTCGATTGCGGGCCGATGTCCGGTTTCGACGCGGATAAAATCAATGCGGAATTTTTTGCCGGCACGACACTGACGGTCAATTTTGTTTGCAGCCTCGGTTATGGCGACCCGGCACAGCTGTTCCCGCGTTCGCCGCGCCTGGCCTTCGACGAAGCTTGCAGGATTGCTTAAGCCAGCCGGCCCGGCACCCCGTGCCCGCGATCAGGTGATCAGACGCGCGATGATAAACGCGGCGCCGGCCGCCAGCCCGCCGATACTCAGCGTCTGCATCGCGGATTTGACGGCGTCGGTTCCGGTGAAATGGCCTTTCAGATAGCCGAAGGCAACCAGCGCCGTCAGCGTCACCGCAGCCGACATCGCCAGCGCGGTGGCTGGCGTTTTCAGCAGCAGATACGGCGACAGCGGGATCAGTCCGCCGACGATATACGACAGCCCGATGGTCAGCGCGCTTTTCTTGGCGGCCATCGGATTCGGCTCTTCCAGCCCCAGCTCAAATCGCATCATGAAGTCGCGCCACGACTTCGGGTTCCGTTGCAGCGCCGCCAGCAGCGGTGCGCATTCCTGGGCACTGACGCCGTATTGCGCCATGATCTCGACCACTTCGATGCGTTCGCTGTCGGGTACGACGCGGATTTCATGCTCCTCGCGGGCGCGCTCGGCAAAATAATGCTGGCGTTCGGTGCGGGCCGCCAGATAGCCGCCCAGTCCCATCGCGATCGAGCCGGCGGCGATTTCTGCCAGACCGGCGGTGACGACCACGTCCAACCCGACCGCGGCGCCGGTAATGCCGGCCGCCAGCGCGAACGGCACCGTCAGGCCGTCCGCCATGCCAATCACGATATCGCGCACGGTGGCGCTGGCTTCCGAATGTTGTTCCAGGTGCGCTGGCTTCATTACGTTCCCTTCGGCCTGGGCGTCTTGTCCTTGTAATCGCACAGGTCGGCGATCATGCAATTCCAGCACTGCGGTGTGCGCGCCATGCAGGTGTAGCGGCCATGCAGGATCAGCCAGTGATGCGCGTCGTGCCTGAATTCAGCAGGGATCACTTTCAGCAGTTTTTTTTCGACTGCATCGACATCCTTGCCGGGTGCCAGCCCGGTACGGTTCGACACCCGGAAGATATGGGTGTCGACCGCGATGGCCGGCTGGCCGAATGCGGTGTTCAGGATCACGTTGGCGGTCTTGCGGCCGACGCCGGGCAGCGCCTCCAGCGCGTCACGCGTGGGCGGTACTTCGCCACCCTGTTCGGCCAGCAGCATACGGCACATTTCGATCACGTTTTTTGCCTTGGTGCGAAACAGGCCGATGGTCTGGATATACGGGATCAGGCCGTCGACGCCGAGCGCCAATATCGCGGCCGGCGTATTGGCAACCGGGAACAGCTTGCGCATCGCCTTGTTGACCGAGACGTCGGTGGCCTGGGCCGACAGAATCACCGCGACCAGCAGCTCGAACGGGCTGCTGTATTCGAGTTCGGTGGTCGGGTGCGGATTGGCCTGGCGGAAGCGGGTGAAAATTTCGCGGCGCTTGGTCGGATTCATTATTGATTATTCTTTGGCGCTGTTAGATCGTCTTTGAGTTTGGCGGCATCCTGCGCTTCTTTTTTGAGCCGCGCCCGTTCCATTGCTGCCTGGATGATGGCCTTCTTGCGCTCCTGCTCGGCTTTTTGCTCCGGCGTCAGCGCGATCTCGGCATTGGTCGCCTTCAGCTTTTCCAGTGCCTTGGCCGACAGCCGCGCATCGTTTTCATCCCTTTCACGCTGCAGCCGAGCAGCGCGAAAGTCGTGTCGGGCGCGCGCCGCGTCGGCCTGCTGCTGCGACCACGCTGCCCAGCCGGTTGCGTCGCCGGTGGCCGGCACCATCGCGATGCAATCGACCGGGCACGGCGCGACGCACAAATCGCAACCGGTACATGAATCGGCCAGGATAGTGTGCATCTGCTTGGCGGCGCCGATGATCGCATCGACCGGGCAGGCCTGTATGCACAGGGTGCAGCCGATACACAAGGCCTCATCGATCACCGCGACCGGGCGCGGCCGTTCGTGGCCGTTGACCGGATTGATCGGGATTACCTGGCGGCCGAGCAATTGCGCCAGTCGCGCGACTCCTTCGATGCCGCCGGGCGGACATTGATTGATATTGGCCTCACCGCAGGCAATCGCTTCGGCATACGGGCGACAGGCAGGATAGCCACACTTGGTGCACTGCGTTTGTGGCAGCAGGTCTTCGATCTGATCGGCCAGTGATGGCGGCGTGGTGATTGGGGCAGAATGCAGGATTGGCATGGGCCCATTATCGGATTAATTGGCGGCCGCTACAAATGAAAAAGCCGTTGTCCCTGGCGGGAGAACGGCTTTTGCATCAAGCTGGTTGGAAAATCAGGCGTGCGCCTTGATGAATTCGCCGATTTTCGGGCAGATCTCTTCGCGCCAGCGGCGGCCGGAAAAAATGCCGAAATGACCGCATTTCGGCGCGGTGAAATGCTGCTTCATCGATGTCGGAATGGCCGCGCACAGGTCCTGTGCGGCGTGGGTCTGGCCGGAGCCGGAAATATCGTCCAGCGCACCCTCGATGGTGAACAGCGCGACATTCTTGATATCCTGCGGCCGCACCAGTTGGCCTTCCACCTCCCAGGTGCCCATCGGCAGCCGGAATTCCTGGAACACGGTCTTGATCGTGTCCAGATAGTACTCGGCCGGCATGTCGAGCACCGCATTGTATTCATTGTAGAACTGGCGATGTTCTTCGGCCGACGCGTCGTCGCCTTCGATCAGATGCTGGTAAAACTCGCGGTGGCTCTGCGCGTGACGACCCGGATTCATCGCAATGAAGCCGGCATGCTGCAGAAAGCCAGGGTACACCTTGCGGCCGAATGCGGGGAAGTTATGCGGCACGCTGTCGATTACCGTATTTTCAAACCAGGACAAGCTCTTCTCGGTCGCCAGGTCATTGACCTGGGTCGGCGATTTGCGTGGGTCGATCGGGCCGCCCATCATGGTCATGCTTTTCGGCAGCTTGGGATCGTTGGCGGTCGCCATCAGCGCCACCGCAGCCAGCACCGGTACCGTTGGCTGACAGACCGAAATCACATGCAGGTCCGGGCCGAGTTCGCGGATGAACTCCTGTACATAATAGATGTAATCATGCAGATGGAAGGCGCCGTCGGACAGCGGCACCATGCGCGCATCGGTCCAGTCGGTGATGTAGACGTCGTGCTCCGGCAGCAGCGCGCGTACCGTATCGCGCAGCAGTGTCGAGTGATGGCCGGACAGCGGCGCGACCAGCAACACCTTCGGTTGGTGCAACTTGGCCAGGTCTTTGGCACTCAGATCTTTCTTGAAATGCAGTAGCGTGCAGAACGGTTTCTGTACTGTTACCACTTCAGTGATCGTGACCGTCTCGCCATCAACCAGCGTGGTGCCGAGTTCGAATTCCGGCTTCTCGTAATACTTGCCAAGTCGATACATCAATTCGTAGCCGGCCGCAATGCGCTGCGCAAACGGCGCATGCGCGAACGGTGAAACCGGATTGGTAAATAGCGTCGCTGTTGCCTCGGCCCATTGGGTCAGCGGGGTAATCATCGTACGATGCATTTCATGAAAATGGTAAAGCATGGTGACTTCTTCCCTGTATTCCGGGTCCGCCAAGATGGTTTGGCAGATCAACGTTGATGCAAAGTATCATAGACCTGTTTACTGAATTTCTCCGCAACATGTTCACGTTTGGAGACATGATTTACGATTTTCTGTTCATTTGCATTGAGATAACGCTAATCAAATGCAAGTTCTGCAAGATTATTATTGCGGCAGCGATAATAGTCTGCCGCCGCTGCGCTAACTTCGCATTTCCTTAACGCTCGAAGCTGCGTATCGGTAACGCGATGACGCAATATTGGTCCACGGTTGGTGCGCGGGCCACTTGGCGGGCACGGTGAATTCTGGCAGACATATTGCGCTCGACCAGTGGTCGGGCAGGCACTTTGAAACGACGATTTTCTGGGGAGTATGTCGTTAAACATGGCATCACCCGCATGCATTTGAATGGGAGCCTATAAATACGCACCAGTATCCTGTTACGGCAGTGGAACTCTAATGACCAGCGCCAACTCCTGACGACCACGTTGGCCGGCGATCAAGTAAACGCAACAGCGGCGCATCGCATACCGGATAGCGCCGCCGCGAGATGCGCCGCAGGATGGTCGATTCAGGGCCGGCCGGGAAAGCAATACCGCGGCCCAATGTGGATGATGACTCGAATCCTGGAGATTAGTCGAATCCCGGAAATTAGTCGAACACCGGACTTTCCACGCCGAGGATCTTGTGCAGTTTCGGCGAGGTGGTGGTGTATTGCATGTGGATCTTCTTGTCCGGGAAGATGTACGGCGCGGCGCCGAACGCGGCCAACGCTGCTTCGTGGAAGCCCGACAGAATCAGTTTCTTCTTGCCCGGATAGGTGTTGATATCGCCGACCGCGAAGATGCCTGGCACATTGGTTTCAAATTTTTCGGTATTGACGACCTTGAGCTGCTTGCGCTCGATGTCGAGGCCCCATTCGGCGATCGGGCCGAGCTTCGGCGACAGGCCGAAAAACACCAGCAGCATGTCGAGTGGCAGGCGACGGGTGACGCCGTCCAGGCCGGTGACCTTGATCTCTGACAGTTGGTTGTCGCGCGACTCAAAGCCGGTGACTTGGCCGATCAGCAATTGCATCTCGTAGTTTTCGCACATTTCCTTCATCTTCGCGACCGAAGCCGGTGCGGCGCGGAAATCCTCGCGGCGGTGCAGCAGCACGACCGATTCGGCCTTGCCGGCGAAGTTCAGCGCCCAGTCCAGCGCCGAGTCGCCGCCGCCGCAGATCACCAGGTTCTTGGCGTGGAACGGCACCGGGTCCTTGACGCGGTAGAACAGCTGCGAACCGTCGAACTGGTCGATGCCGTCGACCTTGATCGTGCGCGGCTGGAACGAACCGACGCCGGCCGCGATGAAGATGGTCTTGGTGATGAAGCGATTCCCGGCCGAGGTTTCGAGGTTGAAACGGCCGTCTTCACGGCGTTCGACCAGCGTCACTTCCTGGTTCAGATGGAAGGTCGGGCCGAACGGTTCGATCTGCTTGAGCAGGTTATTGGTCAGTTCCTGGCCGGTGCACACCGGCACCGCAGGGATGTCGTAAATCGGCTTGTCCGGATACAACTCCACGCATTGGCCGCCGACTACGGGCAGCGAATCGATGACATGCGCCTTGATTTCCAGCAGGCCGAGTTCGAATACCTGGAACAGCCCGACCGGGCCGGCGCCGATGACGATCGCGTCGGTTTCGGTGGGGCCTGACTGGCCGGAGAGGGGCGCGCTGCCGACGCCATGCGTGGCGAGGGTCGAGCTATCAATGGCGGTGCTGGTATCCATACGACTGTTCAGTTCCTGTTGATCAATTATTCAGTGCGCGGCAATGGTCGCGCACAGCGTTCAGGTGCAATGGTTCAAAAACGATGATGCGGGCAGGTCGGTAGCGGCGATCGGACGCTTGGTATTAATTTAATCCGTCAATTCGTCAATCCGTCAATCCGCTATTCCGCTAGTCCAATTGCGGCCACGCTGCTCACAGCGTGGCGGCAGGCATTAGCGCGCCAGATACTGCAGCTTGTCTTTGTTGTCCTTCCATTCGTCGGCGTCTGCCAGCGGAGGAATGGTCTTGGTGATCGACGGCCAGGCGCGGGCCAGTTCGACGTTGAGCTTGATGAATTGCTGCTGCTCGGCCGGCACGTCTTCTTCTGCGTAGATCGCGTTGACAGGGCATTCGGCGACGCAGACCGCGCAATCGATGCACTCGTCCGGATCAATCGATAGAAAGTTCGGCCCTACTCGAAAACAATCTACCGGGCATACATCGACGCAGTCCGTGTAGCGGCAGCGGATGCAGGATTCGGTGACAACGTGGGTCATAACAGTCCTATTAGTAATTTTGGAGGCTGGTGGAGCCTGCCAGCGATTTCGCTGCAAATGCGGTGCAAAATGCCGGGCATTGGCCACTGTGGCCGCCATGTTCGCGCGCACAGGCGTAAACAATGAGTTGCAAAGCATTGTATTTTAAGGCAATTGTGCTTTTCTCACAAATCAGGCTTATACAGATTACATATAAGCAAATACATGCTAGGGATCGACTTTGTTTGCTGTCACGCGATCAATCCCGTGGCCATCGGCGGCGCGTTGTTGGTGACGCGACAGCATATTCCTTTATAGTGTCCTGAACTGGCAAAAAGGGTGGCATCAGATTGACATGAAATCGACTTTGACCTGGATTTGTGCCCTGTTCGCCGGGCTCACCTGTTGCGGCGCAGCGCTGGCTGGAGACGTCAACCCCGATCTGCACGCCGGCAACCCGATACGGATCGGCGACATCAACAGCTATTCCAATGCGCCGCAGATTACCGAACCCTACCGCAACGGCTGGCAATTGGCGCTCGACGAAGTCAACGCCGCCGGCGGCGTCAATGGCCGCAAGCTGGAAGTCATCGCGCGCGACGACGGCGGCAAGCCGGATCAGGCGATACGGCAGGCGCAGGACCTGCTGACGACCGTAAAGGTCGACGTGCTGACCGGCAGCTTCATGTCCAATATCGGCCTTGCGCTGGCCGGATTCGCGCTGCACAACAAGAAACTGTTTGTCGCCGCCGAACCGCTCAGCGACGCGATTACGTGGGACAGAGGCAATCGCTATACGTTCCGCATGCGGCCGTCGACCTATATGCAGACCGCGATGCTGGTGGAACAGGCAGCCAAGCTGCCGGCGCGGCGTTGGGCCGTGATTGCGCCCAACTACGAATATGGCCAGAGCGCGGCGCTCAATTTCAAGCTGTTGCTCAAGGCTAAACGTCCGGATGTCATATTTGTCGCCGACCAGTGGCCCACCTTGGGCAAGCTCGACGCGGCGGCGACCGTCGCGGCGCTGGCCAGGCAACGGCCGGACGCCATTTTCAACGCCTGCTTTGGCGCCGATCTCGGCAAGTTTGTGCAGGAGGGCAATGCACGCGGGCTGTTCGCCAAAGTCACCGTGGTCTCGCTGCTATCGGGCGAACCGGAAAACCTGAGCGCACTCGACAAGCAGGCGGTCAAAGGCTGGATCGTCACGGGCTACCCCTGGGATCAGATCAACACGCCGGAACATCGCAGGTTTGCCGTCGCCTACGTCCAAAAATACCATGACCATCCATCGATGGCCTCGGTAGTCGGCTACAGCACGCTGATGGCGGTGGCGCAGGCCATCAAAAAGGCGCAGTCGACCGATGCCGAGCGGCTGGTGCTGGCGATGCGCGGCTTGACTTTCGACTCGCCGCTGGGCCCGGTGATGTTCCGCGCGATCGACCAGCAATCGACGATGGGCACTTACGTCGGCACGCTGGAGCAGATCGACGGCAAGAACGTGATGCGCAACTGGCACTATGCTGACGGCAAGGGTTATCAGCCGGACGATGCGGCAGTGCGGGCGAGACGGCCGGCGGCGGCAATGAAGTGAGCCGCGCTCGCTAGCGATTTTCACACGCTACGACAATGATTGTTGATGGGTATATGCCAACTTCCATTATTTCATATGCGCAATTCGGCAGCATCGCATGGAGTATATTGGCCTATGGCAATCCGCCATGGCGCTTCCGTGGCGCCGATATTTGCCGACATCGCCGTCATCGCCGTCATTAGCCAGCCGCCATGATCATCCAATCGCTGCTCGATACCGACCTCTACAAATTCACCATGATGCAGGTCGTGCTGCATCACTTTCCCGGTGCGCAGGTCGAATACCGCTTCAAGAACCGCAACGCCGGGGTCGATCTGACGCCGTATATCGATACCATCCGGGCCGAGATCGCCGGCTTGTGCGCACTGCGTTTTCAGCAGGAAGAGCTCGATTATCTGAGCGGGTTGCGCTTCATCAAGAGCGACTTCGTCGATTTCCTCGGCCTGTTCCAGATGAATCAGAAATACATCACGGTCGCAGCGGCGCCGCAGCACGACGGCCAGATCGAGATCGTGATCAAGGGCCCGTGGCTATATACCATCCTGTTCGAGATCCCGGTGCTGGCGATCGTCAACGAAGCGTATTTCCGCGCCACTCAGCCGACCCCCGACTACGCCGAAGGCCGTCGTCGCCTGCAGGCCAAGATCGCGCTGATTCGCGACGATCCGGCGTTAAGGGATTGCAAGATCGCCGATTACGGCACGCGGCGCCGCTTTTCGCGCGGCTGGCATGAAGAAGTCATCGCGACGCTGAAACGCGATTTCGGCGCGCATTTTGCCGGTACCTCGAACGTACTGGCGGCGCTGCGGGATCAGCTGATTCCGCTCGGCACCATGGCGCACGAATACTTGCAAGCCTGCCAGGCGCTCGGGCCCCGCCTGCGCGATTCGCAGATTTTCGGCTTCGAGATGTGGGCCAGGGAATACCGCGGCGACCTCGGCATCGCGCTGTCCGACGTGTACGGCATGGATGCGTTCCTGCGCGACTTCGACCTGTATTTCTGCAAGCTGTTCGACGGTGCGCGGCATGATTCCGGCGACCCGTTCGTGTGGGGCGAAAAGCTGCTCGCGCACTATCAGAAGAACCGGATCGATCCGAAGTCGAAGACCATGATCTTTTCCGACAGCCTCGACTTCCGGCGCGTGATCGAGCTCACGCTGCGCTTCAAGGACCGCACCGTGCTGGCCTTCGGCGTCGGCACCAACCTGACCAACGACCTCGGTTATGCACCGCTGCAGATTGTGATCAAGATGGTGCGTTGCAATGACCAGCCGGTCGCCAAGCTATCCGATACGCCGTCCAAGGATATGTGCGACGATCAGGCCTACGTAAATTATTTGCGGCAGGTGTTTGAGATTGCGCCACGCTGAACCGACAGCACAACGTTGCGGTTAAACTGGTTGCGATCGCCATGGCGCTCGGCGAACGCAGCATCTGGCTACGGCGCAAACTGTCATGGTTCATGTTTACGACCCGACCGCAACACCGATCGCGCAGCGCCTCATCGATACCTCAACCGCATCAACCACATCAACCACATCGTCAATAACCAGCCCAGCATGGACACTACCGCCGCCCGACTCGCCATTTTCGCCCGCATCCGCAAGGCCCAGAATCGCTCCGCCGAGCAGACCCCAGACGAGCATGCCGCGGCGCAGCACTATCTGCGTCATCATCCGGAAGGGCCACGGCCGGCAGTCGGCGCCGATCTGGTCGCGCATTTCGAGCAACAGGCGCTGCGCATGTCGGACACGGTCGCGCGCGTCGCGGCGATGGCCGAGGTGCCGGCTGCGGTCGCGCACTATCTGGACGGCGTCGGCGTCGTTGCTGGAGTACCCCGGCAAGCGATCGCGTGGAACACGCTGGCCGGATTAAATTGGCAGCAAGCCGGCCTAGGTGTCGAATTTCGACCTCCCAGGAATGAGGACATGGTCGGCATCACCGGCTGCTTTTGTGCGGTTGCCGAGACCGGCACGCTGCTGCTGCTGTCGGGGCCGGACACGTTCGCGTCGGCCAGCTTGCTGCCGGAGACGCATATCGCGATCGTGCCGGCGTCGCGCATCGTAGCGGCGATGGAAGATGCGTTTGCGCTGGCGCGTGCCGAGCGCGGGGTACTGCCGCGCGCGACCAATTTCATTTCCGGACCGTCGCGTACCGGCGATATTGAACAGACCATCGTGCTCGGCGCGCACGGCCCGTACCGGGTCCATGTGATCATCGTCGCCGATTGCTGAGCGCGGCGCAGTGGTAATTTCAAATATACTCATGCCATCATGTTCATATTCCTCAAATATAATCTGCGGAATATGAACATACTCCAGCATAAATAGTTTAAGAGGAAATCTGATGCGTCAAAAAATCCTGATCGCCAAAGCCATCTTCCCGGACGTGGTGGCACGCCTGTCGCAACAGTTCGACATCGAATCGAATCAGGAAGATCGCCTGTTCAGCCACGACGAACTGCTCGCCAAGCTACGCGACAAGGATGGCATCTATGCGACGCCCAGTACGCTGATCGACGCCGCGGTGATCGCCGCCAATCCGCAACTGAAGGCGATCTGCAATATGGCGGTCGGCTATAACAACATCGACCTCGATGCCGCCACACACGCCGGCATCATCGTCACCAATACGCCCGACGTGCTGAACGAAACCACGGCCGATTTCGGCTGGGCACTGCTGATGGCGACCGCGCGCCGCATCACCGAATCGGAGCATTGGCTGCGCGCCGGCCATTGGGACAAGTGGCGTTATGACAGTTTTCTCGGCGCCGATCTGCACGGCGCGACGCTGGGCATCATCGGCATGGGTCGGATCGGCCAGGCGATCGCGCGCCGTTCGCTGGGTTTTGACATGCGAGTGCTGTACCACAACCGTTCGCGGCTGTCGGCCGACCGGGAAGCGCATGCGAATAATGCGCAGTTCGTCAGCAAGGAGGAATTGTTGCGCAGCGCCGACCATATCGTGCTGGTGCTGCCGTATTCGACCGCGACCCATCACAGCATCGGCGCGGCCGAACTGGCGCTGATGAAACCGACCGCGACGCTGGTCAATATCGCGCGCGGCGGCATCGTCGACGACGCCGCGTTGATCGGCGCGCTGCGCGACAAGCGGATCGCGGCCGCAGGACTCGACGTGTTCGAGAACGAACCGCGCTTCCATCCGGATTTTTTGAGCCTGTCGAACGTGGTGCTAACGCCGCACATTGCCAGCGCGTCGGAGGCGACCCGGCGTGCGATGGCCAATTGCGCGGCCGACAACCTGATTGCGGCGATGGCAGGACAGCGGCCGCCGAATCTGCTCAATCCGCAAGTGCTGGACGGCGCCGCCAAGACCTGAGTCGGCCAATAAAAAACCCCGCAGCAGGCGGGGTTTTTACTTTGTTCATCGCGCGCCGTGGCGCGTGATGAATACACTCATTAGTGGGCGTGCCGGTCAGGCTTTCAGATCTGCCACAAAATCAATATACTGCTGCATCGCGTCGTCCTTGCCGGTGCCTTTCAAGGCATCCCACGCATCCCACTTGGCGCGGCCCACCATATCGGTGAAACCGGGACGATCGCCGCTGGCGTCGCCGCTGCTGGCCTGCTTGTATAGCGCATACATTTTCAGCAGCGTCATGTTGTCAGGGCGCTCGGACAGATTCTTGGAATCGGCCAGCGCCTGGTCGAATTCGTTTTGTAGACTCATATTTCCTCTGAACGCGTGAAGTCGATGCCAAAACGGCATCGACTGTATTTTCATCCCATCATTTGAAATGGTGCGACTACTCGACCACGGTATCGACTACTGCACCACCGACTTTGACTGCGCCCTTGACCACGGTGGTGGTGACATCGACCGCTGCCGAGCCGGCCGCGACACCGACATTGACGGCGGTGCTGGCGACCGACACGGCGGCACCGGCCACCGTCACCACCGCGCAACCGCCCAGCGGCAGCAGCATCAGGCCAGCGGCGATGGCGGTCGCCAACTTGACTGTGGTTCTATCCAGGCTGGTCAAGCTGCCAATCATATTGCTAGCAATTCGACGTCAAAAATCAGTGTGGCATTCGGTGGGATCGCGCCACCGGCGCCGCGCGCACCGTAGCCGAGTGCGGCCGGGATGATCAGGCGACGGGCGCCGCCGACTTTCATGCCCTGCACGCCTTCATCCCAGCCCTTGATCACATGACCGGCGCCGAGCGGAAACTCGAACGGCTCGCCGCGATCCTTGCTGGAGTCGAACTTGTTGCCGGCGCTGCCGTCCGCATTTTGCAGCCAGCCCGTGTAGTGCACGCTGACATGCGCGCCGGCCTTGGCTTCGGCGCCGCTGCCGACGAGTGTGTCCTGATACTGCAGTCCGGATGCGGTGGTGGTGGTGTTCGACATGGTGTTCCTTTGCGTGTTGTGGATGGTCGCGTGAGGCGTAGGTGTGAGGCAAGATTGTAGTCGAAAAGACCGGCGCCGCACGCTGCCCCATGGGCCATTTCTGCAACAGTTGCAGAAATGGCATTGACTGTGATGGCGCGATTGAATGCGCATTGTCGGTAGTCCGAGCCGGCGGCTCAAACGTTATACGCGCTCGGCTTTGCGTGTCGCGTAGAGTTTCTATTCAAGTTTTGCCGTGCGCTTTCTGGTTGCTCAGCACCTTATTATTTAAATGATGAAACTTTCTGCGCGGTAAAATAGTCTTTTGTATTCTGTTAAATGTGAATGGTTTTCTCTATGCTGTGTCGTTCAGGTCGGGTTTGTTTGGTGGTGCTCTCGTTGTTGTCCGGTTTAGTCGCGGTGACGACGGCGAGCGCGGGCGTAGTGGTCGTGCTCAATTCGCGCGACGCCACAGTCAGTTTGCTCGACCAGAGTACCTATCAGGAAATCAATTCGTTTCCGGTAGGCAAGGAACCGCATCATTTGATGGAAACGCCAGATGGCAAGTCGCTGATCGTGGCCAACGCGGTCGGCGACGAACTGCTTTTTCTCGATCCGAAGTCGGGTCAGATCCAGCACCATGTCAAAGACATCCTCGACCCGTACCAGATCGGCTTCGCGCCGAACCAGAAATGGTTTGTGTCGAACGCGCTGCGACTCGACCGCGTCGATATCTACGCCTACGACGGCAAGCAACTGAAGCTTGCAAAGCGTGTGCCGCTGGCCAAGCTGCCGAGCCATATGGCCTTCAGCGCCGACAGCGCGACGGTCTTCATCACGCAGCAGGGCAGTGACCAGATCAGCGCAATTGACCTGGCGACCCAGACCGTCAAATGGACCATGCCGGTCGGCAAACTGCCGGCAGGGATCGCGATGACACCGGACGATAAATACCTGCTGGTCGGCATCATGGGCAGCGACTACGTCCAGGTGATCGACTGGCGAACACAAAAGACCGTCAAGCAGATCAAGGCCGGCGCCGGCGCACACAATTTCCGCGCATTGGGTGACAAGCGTCATACCTTCGTCTCGAACCGGGTCGCCAATAGCATCAATATCATCGACCAGAAGACTTTGGAAAACGTCGGCACCATCAATGTGCCCGGCGGTCCGGATTGCATGGAGCTGACCGACGACGGCAAGACCCTGTGGGTGACGCTGCGCTGGATCAAGAAAGTGGCGGTGATCGACGTCGCCAGCAAAAAAGTCATCAAGCTGATCCCGGTTGGCCGTTCACCGCACGGCGTTTATTTCATCAATCACGCAGCACGTATCTGATGCACGAGCGACGTTACGTCGGCTTGACGCTGCGCGCGGCGGCCAAGGCTGTTGCGATGGCCCTGCCGGTACTGGCCGCCAGTGCCGCCAATACCGTTGACCCCGGCCCGGCCTGCAAGGGCACGATCTACCTGACCTTCGATACCGGCAGCCAGTCGCAGGCCGACTACATCGCCAGGACGCTCAACAAGTACGGCATCAAGGCCACTTTTTTCCTGGCCAACGAGAAAACCGTCAACGGCGACTACTCGCTCGACCCGGCTTGGGCGCCTTACTGGAAGGCGCGCGTCGCCGAAGGCCACGCGTTCGGTACCCATACCTTTGATCATGTCTATGTGCAGCGCGATCTGGCCGATGGCCGTATCGAGGTCAAGCCGCAGTTCGGCGCCAACGCCGGCAACAAGCTGGCCTGGACCCCGCAGCAATACTGCGACGAACTGAAGCGGGTCGACCAGCGCTTTCATGCATTGACCGGCGCGCGTCTCGATCCGCTGTGGCGGGCGCCGGGCGGCCGGCTGACGCCACATCTGCTGGCCGCCGGCCAGGCTTGCGGCTATGCCCATGTCGGCTGGGCCGATGCGGGTTATTCGGGCGATGAATTGCCGAGCCAGCGCTGGCCGAATGCGTTATTGTTGAAACGTGCATTGAATGGCCTGAAGGGCGGCGATATCTTCATTGCGCATATGGGCATCTGGTCGCGTCAGGACCCATGGGCGCCGGCCGACCTGGAGCCGCTGATCGTCGGCTTGCAGCAGAAAGGGTTTTGCTTTGCCACGCTGCGCCAGCATCCGCTATATCAACGCAATCAGCAAGGCAATCAGGCCACATTCACACCATCTTCGACTGCCATCAAGAAGCCATGATCCAACATCTGATCGACCTGTTTTCCTTCGTGCAGGGCTGGCTGTTCGAGACCGTGGTGCAGCCGCTGGTGCTCAATCTCGGCATGGGCGAATTCACCGAAGAGGCGTTCGAGGGCACCGAATGGTTCCTGGTCGGCGTCTGCGAAATCGCCTTGCTGTTTGCGGTACTGCGGCCGCTGGAGGCGCTGATCCCGGTGCAGGCGCTGAGCGACCGCCGCGCGCGCTGGAACGATTTTCTGTATACCGTGATCCACCGTCTCGGTGCGTTCGCGGTGCTGATTTTTCTGGTGCTGGATCCGCTCAAGGATCAACTGACGGCGGCGCTGCACATGGAAGGCGTGCAACCATTCAATCTGGAAAACCTGTGGCCCGGGGTGACCGACCGTCCTGTCGTGAGCTTCTTCGTCTACCTGTTCGTGCTCGATTGCTTCGATTACTGGTATCACCGGGCCAGCCATCAATTCAACTGGTGGTGGGGACTGCACAGCCTGCATCACAGCCAGCGCGACATGAATTTGTGGTCGGACAACCGCAACCATCTGCTCGACGACTTGCTGCGCGATATTTATATGGCAGTGATTGCGCTGGTGGTCGGGGTCGAGCCCGGGCAGTACGTGCTGCTGGTGGCGGCCTCGCGCATCCTGCAAAGCCTGCAGCACGCCAATGTGCGGATACATTTCGGCGGGATTGGCGAGCGCCTGCTGGTGTCGCCGCGCTACCACCGCCTGCACCATGCGATCGGCATCGGTCACGAATCACGCGGGCAAGGGACGCTTGGTGGACATAATTTTGCAGTACTGTTTCCGGTCTGGGACATCGTGTTTCGCACCGCGCGCTTCGGCAAAACTTTCGAAAGGACCGGCGTGCGCGACCAGCTTCCGCCGCCCGTCGAAAAGGGGCGCGACTATGGTCACGGTTTCTGGTCGCAGCAATGGCTGGGGCTGAAGCGGATGGTTGAATTTGCCAGAAAGGCGGCGAACTGATGCGCCCAATCCTGGTGGCCTATGGCCGCGCGCTGTGGTCGCAGCTGCATCTCAGCATGCTGCTGCTGAGTCTGGTGCCGTTTTTGCTGTCGCTGACGATCTGGGGCGTCGCGCTGTGGCTGGGTTTGCAGCCACTGATAGACAGCCTGCAAAGCTGGTTTGTCGAACATGACGGCTTCAAGATTTCGGGCCATCTGCTGTCGATGTTCGGTCTGGCCGCGATCAAGACTGTGATCGTACCGTTGATCGCGATGTGGATGCTGCTGCCGCTGATGATCCTGACCGCGCTGGTATTCATCGGCATCGTCGCGATGCCGGTGATCGGCAGACATGCGTCGGCGCGTCATTTTTCGGCGCTGCAACGACGCGCCGGCGGCACGCTGATCGGCAGCCTGTGGACC
The DNA here is from genome assembly GCF_042646465.1 of Pseudundibacterium arcticum. NCBI lineage: Bacteria > Pseudomonadati > Pseudomonadota > Betaproteobacteria > Burkholderiales > Oxalobacteraceae > Pseudundibacterium > Pseudundibacterium arcticum. The sequence goes on along the minus strand of NZ_JBHRTP010000024.1, from coordinate 66,118 downwards.
GCGATTTCATCGGCGGCGATATTCGTCGTGTTGTGGCTGATCACCTTGCCGCTCAGCGTGGTGCCGCCGTTCACGTTCATCATTCAGCCGCTGCTGTGGGGCTGGCTGACCTACCGCGTCATGGCCTATGACGCGCTGGCCGGCCATGCCGATGCCGGCGAGCGCAAGGACATCCTGCGCCTGCATCGCTGGCCGCTGCTGATTATCGGCGTGATCGGTGGAGCGATGGGTGCATTGCCGACCTTGTTATGGCTGGGGGGCGCGCTGTCGGTGATCCTGTTCCCGTTTCTGGCCGCCGTCGCGATCTGGCTGTACGTGCTGGTGTTCATCTTCACCGGCCTGTGGTTCCAGTATTATTGTCTGGACGCGCTGCAAAAATATCGCGCCGCCGGCATGGAGCGCGCGCTGCACCCGCCACCGGAAGTGCCGCAGGCACTGATCGATCGCATTTAGGATAACTCAAGGGAACCCGGCGTCATGACTATCGGACTCATTATCATCGGTGACGAAATCCTGTCCGGCAAACGGACCGACAAGCATTTCAGCAAGGTCGTCGAGTTATTGTCGGCGCGTGGCTTGCAACTGGGCTGGGCCGAATATATCGGCGACGACCGCGAGCGCATCACCGCAACCCTGAGACGCAGCTTCGCAACCGACGACATCGTGTTTTCCACTGGCGGCATCGGCGCCACGCCGGACGACCATACCCGCCAATGTGCGGCCGCCGCGCTCGGCCGGCCGCTGATGCTGCATCCGGAAGCGAAGACAAAGATCCTGGAACGGATCGCCGACGTTGCGCGCGAGGCCGGCACCGAGCCGCAGTGGGATACACCGGACAACCAGCACCGGCTGAAGATGGGCGAGTTTCCGCAGGGCGCTGCAATCATTCCCAATCCGTACAACAAGATTCCCGGCTTCACGGTCGGCACCCACCATTTTGTGCCGGGTTTCCCGGTGATGGCTTGGCCGATGATCGAATGGGTACTCGACACCCATTACCCGCAGCTGTTCAACCGTGAACCGCGTCTCGAGCGATCGGTGCTGGTATTCGAAACCGCCGAATCGCTGCTGACGCCGCTGATGGATGTGATCGAGGCGCGTTTTCCGCTGGTCAAGGTGTTCAGTCTGCCCAGCGTCGGCGATGCCACTACGCGCCGCCATATCGAACTCGGCGTCAAGGGCGAGCCGGTGCAGGCGGCCGCCGCATTTGAGGTGCTGGTGGCCGGGTTGCAGCAGCTTGACGCCGAGTTCCAACCGCTGGCGACGGCCGCCTGACACAGCGCTCCGTGCGAATGCAGGCGCATGAAATTTCGATTGCCAGCGACCGTGTTTATTGGCAAGGTGTGAGGCCATGACTCCTTCCCGCCGCGCAATGTCCAAAATCCTCAAATTCACGCAGTTCTCGCTGCGCGACCTGTTGGCCACTGCCGGTCCGACTGTGCTGGCGATCGGCCTGATCTGTGCCATCGCCTATTGGTTGGTCGATCCGTCGCCGCCATCGCACGTGACGATCTCGACCGGGCAAGAAAACAGCGCCTATGAAGAATTCGCAAAAAAATATGCGGCCGCACTGGCCAAGCATCACATCAAGACGACGCTGAAACCCTCGCTCGGCTCGCAGGAAAACCTGCAGCGGTTGAACGACCCGAAATCCGGCGTTGACATCGCGTTCGTGCAGAGCGGCTCGACCGAACAGTCGGAGGCCGAACGCAAGGGGCTGGTCTCGCTCGGCAGTCTGTTCACCGAGCCGGTCTGGTTGTTCTTCCGCGACAGCCATGACATCACCCAACTGACCCAGCTGAAAGGACTGAAGATCAATGCCGGTCCGGACGGCACCGGCGTGCCGCGGCTATTCAAGCAGATCCTGTCGGTCAACGGTGTCGAGCCGACCGATCTGACGCTGGGCGCGCTGGAGAACACGCCAGCCACGGTTGAATTGCTGGAGGGCAGAATCGACGGCCTGGTGTTCAGTTCGGCACCGGATGCGCCGTTGATCCAGATGTTATTGCAGACGCCGGGCATCCGGCTGTTCGACTTCACTCAGGCCGAGGCCTACACGCGGCGCTTTCCTTTCTTGTCGCATGTCATACTGCCGCGCGGCATTGTCGATTTGGGCCGCGATCTGCCGCCAAAAGACTATCACCTGATCGCACCGACTGCCACACTGGTCGCGCGTGAAGACCTGCATCCGGCCCTGATCGATTTATTCGTGCAGGCGGCTGCCGGTATTCATGGCGGCGCCGGCTGGTTCCGCAAGCAGGGTGAATTCCCGACTGCTAATTACACCGAAATTCCAGTTGCGCGCGAAGCCGAAAAATTCTACAAAAATGGACCGCCGATCCTGCAGCGCTATCTGACCTACTGGCTGGCGAATTTTTTCGATCGCATGTGGGTGTTTGTCGTTGCGCTCGGTGCGCTGTTCCTGCCGCTGTCGCGTGTGATTCCACCGTTGTATGTGTGGCGGATCCGCTCGCGCGTGTATCGCTGGTATGGCCAGCTGCGCTCGGTAGAGCAGGCGATTGAGGATGTGCCAGCGGACAAGCGCGACCAGGTCCGCACCGCCCAGCTGCGGCGGCTGAACGAGATCGAGGAAAAAGTGAATCAGATTTCGATTCCATTGTCCTTTGCCGAAGGTCTGTATGGGTTGCGCAGCCACATCAATTTTGTCCGCGAACGGGTACAGGCGTTGGCGCGCGCCGAATGAAGCGCTGCCTTACCTGTTGCCGTTTTTCGCCAGGAGTCTGTCGGACGTACCGACTCGAACCGAAAAATGTGTTGAAGCCGGACCGATTGCCCCGGATTTGAAGCCTCAACAGCTCGCTGTTGACTAAAAAGCCGGTGACGCTGTACCGTTCAGAGACTTGCCGGCCGATGCTCATAAGTCCGACATTCTCCTGAATGCCAACGCCAGAGCAATTTTGACAAGAATGTGACGAAAGCCAATAAACATTGAGAATTATCAAAATGATATCGATGCGCCCGCGGAGAATACCATTGATCACTGTAATTAATAACAGGAGGGCACAATGACCGGCGATGCAAATATTCATCATGTCGATTACGATCCCAGCCATTTGCTGGAATCCTTGATCAAGAAGCTCAATCTCAAGAATGACGCTGCGCTGTCGCGTGCACTGGAGGTTGCGCCACCCGTCATCAGCAAGATACGGCATGGCAAACTTTCGGTCGGGGCATCAATCCTGATCCGGATGCAGGAAGTGAGCGATCTGAGCATCAAGGAACTGCGCGAATTGATGGGCGACCGCCGCGGCAAGTTCCGTATGAGCGACAAGCAATTCAAGCCGAAACCTGCGGCATCGGCACAGCAACAGTCGCACGCCTGAGCGAGACGGCTGTTGCAGGCTGCAGCGCTGGCGTGTCGCTGGCTGTCGGCGCGCGTCCGCTTGTCGATTCGCGCTGGGGCTAGTTTGCTGGCGTGACACTCATCTTGTCTGGCTGAAATACAATTCGGTCCGGCTCACTGAAGGCGGACATCGCTACCGGCCACCCCGCCATCCATCACGGGTATGCGGGAGGATTGCATTGGCAATCACACCAAGGCTGTTCCACCTTTTTCCTCTGCACGGCTGAATTGCCGCGTCCGCGCGCCGACTCAATTCGGCCGTACCGCGCATTCCGGCACTGACGCCGGGAACTTCTTGTTCTATGATTGAAATAAGCCATTCTCGAGCGTGCCAAACAGCGTATTCATTTGTTCAGCGGCTGGAATACGCGGCGTAATATGCGCTCTGTTGATGGCAACGGGTAAAGAACAAGGTTCGGAATGGTCATCGCGTGCCAGGTGAAACACGAGTCTGGCTGCTTGATGCAAACAATCAGGAGGTGATATGTACCGCAAGATTCTGGTCGCCTATAGCGGCACGCCGGAGAGCCGGTCGGCCTTGCATGAGTGCATCAGTCTTGCACCGGGTCCAGATGCCGAAATACATTTGCTGGCGGTTGCCCATCTGACTTCCTATTTGATGGCCGGTGCCTTTCTGACAGAAGTGGCGCTGACCGCAGAAGAAGACAGAATGCAGCAGGAACTCGCGGCCGGTCACGCTCTGATGACCGAGGCCGGCCTGAAGGTAGTCGATCACCTGCAAGTCGGGGAACCGCTGGAGGCAATCGGCACCTTGGTCGACCAGCTCGGAATTGACCTGGTGATTGTCGGCCATCCGCGCCACAAGCCTTGGGCCAAGCGCTGGTGGCACGGTTCGATCGAGGCGGTCCTGGCCGATCGAGTCAAGTGCAGTATATTGGTGGCCACCGAGACGCATGAAGCAGCCTGATGGCTTGGCTTGGAGGTGTGCTGAATCGACGCGCGTGAACCCATGCCGTGTATCCCAAATAATGCGCGGCGGCGTGCGGCCGGTGCGGTCACGGCGTGCGCATCGTTACCAGCAAGCTAAGCCGGTCGATTGTACCGATACTGTATCCATCTGCATGCCGCTGTAAATGTTTGTAAATAACCATCGAGGCAGGTAGGAGCGCACTACAATGAACCTGTCTCCTCCAACTCATCCTTGGGTTTGGATCTTGCCCGCGACCTCACGGTTTCGCGGGCTTTTTTATTGGCGCGCCCCGAAATCACCTGAGGAAAAAGTGGAAATCTGCTTGCCTGTGCGGCACGTGCCGACCATCAAAATGTCGAATAAATGATATTTACCTTTGGGCGCACTGTGCTTTGTGTTACAGTCTGGGCCTCAGACGCGGGGTGGAGCAGTCTGGCAGCTCGTCGGGCTCATAACCCGAAGGTCACAGGTTCAAATCCTGTCCCCGCAACCAAATAAAAAGGGCTCGCATTTTGCGGGCCCTTGTCGTTTCCGGATAACATTCCACTTGCAGATGCAGTCCACGCCGTAGATTATTTTATGGTTGGGATCAGCGAGATCACGTTACTGCTGCCGCCGCTGCTGATTTCATCCTGAATCCGCTCTATCTCGGTCAGCAGATTCAACAATGTTTCCAGCCATGGGTAGCGGATGTAACGGTGGTACTTGTTGGTTGCTTCCAAATCGGCCACGAACTGTGGTGTCAGGATGCGCGGATGGGTGCGACTACAGACGCCGCCTCGATGCTGGGCGCGTCTGCCGAGATAGGCCATCGCGCAGGCGCGGTGATACTCGATGACGCCGCCGAAACGATGAATCAAATCTCGTTCGGATGGCGCTTGGTCGATGTGGCGATGATAGGCAATCCAGTCGCCTTCGCGGATTTCTACTGCGAGCGATCCAGGATTTGCATGAGAAACTACATCGTGTGATTCGATTAACGCTGACATATAACCTCCGTCGTTGCGCCGGTGACTGCTCGTGTGCGTTGCACCGGCCAATTTCAGAAATGTTGGGCGGACTCTTGCTGCAATTAAATCCTATAGGAAGCTCCGGAATTTTCAAACCCTATTCACGGCAAAGTGTTGCGAAACGTTGCTTTTTTTGAGCCGAATTTGCGTTTGTGCAATAAAGCGAAGGCCTGCAACAGTTTCTCGCTATTGCTTGATAAAACGCATTTACTTTGTGCTTAATTTAGTATTGCGGGCAGTCAAGAAATTGCCGTCCTCCCATGAAATGAACCCTGTGAAAACAGTACAGATTGCCGGGCACACACGTCGCCGGTTAAAACCGTGCCATCCAGTAACTTAGTGCATGGGCGGAAACAGTCAACGTATGAAAGTGATACAAGCCAATACCATGGAAGCGAAACACGAAGCAAAGCACGACATCAAGCCCGGCCAGTCGATCGAGTTGCTCAAGGAACTGCATATCCTGACGCGCGATGGCAAGCTGAATCAGGATAGTCGGCGCAAGCTGAAACAGGTCAATCACCTGTATCAGTTCATCGAGCCATTGCTGAAAGAAATCCAGCAGCAGCACGCCGACATTCAACTGGTCGATCATGGCGCCGGCAAGTCGTATCTGGGCTTCATCCTGTACGACCTGTTTTTCAAGACGCGCAATGACGGCTCGCGTATCTATGGGATTGAAACCCGCGACGAGCTAGTAACGAAATCGCGCGAACTGGCAGCGCGGCTGAACTTCCCCGGCATGACCTTTTTGAACCTGTCGGTGGCGGAATCGATCGAATCGACGCAACTGCCGGCCAAGGTCGACATCGTCACGGCACTGCACGCCTGCAACACCGCGACCGACGATGCGATTCATTTCGCGCTGAAAAAGCAGGCGCAATTCATGGTGCTGGTGCCTTGCTGCCAGGCTGAAGTGGCGTCGGTGCTGAAAAAGAACAAGGCGCAATCGCTGGTGCGCAATTCGCTGACCGAAATCTGGCGCCACCCGCTGCATACGCGCGAATTCGGCAGCCAAGTCACCAATGTGCTGCGCTGTCTGCAACTGGAGGCGCACGGTTATCAGGTCAATGTGACCGAACTGGTCGGCTGGGAACATTCAATGAAAAACGAGCTGATCATCGCCAGTTACAAGAATTTGCCGCGCCAGCGTCCGGCCGAACGGCTGCATGAAGTGCTGGACACGCTCGGGCTGACTGAAATGCGCGATCGCTTCTTCACGTCGCTGTGAGCGCGTCGGCACCATAAGCCACAACCGGGAGAACCCAAACGAGTCGGCACAAATTTGCGCCCGCTGTCGTTGCGGATTGTATTTCGCGTAAGTAATTGTAAAAAGTGAAGAATCCGCGTCGCTGCGGCGATACATTGAAGGTGGCTTTATTGCCCTCCCTCCCATCCCGATATGGGTTCGCCCACGTTTCAATATGAACGTGGGCTTTTTTATGTCCATTCCCTGATGGTCGTCACACGCTGGTTGGCGTTGGCGTCGGCGCTTGCGTTGGCGCAAACGACCTGCCAGCCACGCATCCTAGAATTTTAGTAGCGTGGTGAATGCTTGGGTAAGCAGGATCTTCGCTTTCATAGATCTGCGACGGAAGGTGTGCAACGTTGTTGCGGTGCCGAAGCAGAGTAGCGGGGCATCATGGCCGATCGAGATACTGCCGAAAAGGAATTTCAAACCAGCGTCTGGTTTCGCACAGCCGCTGAGCAGGGCAACGCCTACGCGCAGTTCAATCTGGGTCTGATGTACAAGAAGGGGCAGGGCGTGGTGCGCGACGATGCGCAGGCCGTGCGCTGGTTTCGTAAGGCCGCACAGCAGCGGCTGGTATATGCGCAGAACCATCTCGGCGTGATGTATTACAACGGATGCGGCATCACCAAGGATGATCGCAAGGCGGCGCAATTGTTTCAGAAGGCGGCTGAACAAGGCGACGCGTCGGCTCAGCAGAACCTGGCCCTGATGTACCGCAATGGACGAGGCGTCGAGCAGGACGATGTGCTGGCAGTCAACTGGTTGCGCCGCGCTGCCGAACAGGGCGTGGCAGCCGCGCAGAGTCGGATCGGAGACGCCTATTTCGACGGCGTCGGCGTGGCCCGTAACTATACGTTGGCGCTCAGCTGGTATCGGCGCGCGGCGGTGCAGGGTGAAATCAATGCCCAGACGAAGATGGGCATGATGTATGAAAAAGGCCAAGGCGTCGCGCAGAGCTATGAGCAGGCCGTGGCCTGGTTCTTCATCGCAGCCGGACAGGGTGGTGCGGTAGCGCAATGCCACATCGGGATGGCCTATGCCAATGGGCACGGGCTGGCGCAGGAAGAGCGGCAGGCCGCAGTCTGGTTCCGCAAGGCAGCGGAGCATCGCGATGCCGATGCCCAGTTCAATCTCGGCATCATGTATAGCAACGGTCAAGGCGTGTCGCAGGACCACAGTCAGGCGGTGGCCTGGTATCGGCTGGCGGCGGAGCAGGGCATTCAAAACGCGCAGTTCAATCTGGCCGTGATGTACGCGACCGGGCTCGGCGTCGGTCAGGATATCCGGCAGGCCTTGCTGTGGTATCGGCGCGCAGCCGGGCAGGGCATGCCGAGCGCGCAATTCAATTTGGGTGTGATCTATGCGAATGGCCACGGCGTGCCCCGAGATGAGGCGCGGGCGCTGCTCTGGTACCGACGGGCGGCGGAACAGGGCGACCTTGGTGCGCAGAACAATCTGGGCGTGATGTATGCGAATGGACAAGGTATTGCACAGGATTTACCGCGTGCCGTGCACTGTTATCGGACGGCCGCCGAACAAGGTCATGCGTTGGCACAGTACAACCTCGGCTGCATGTATTGCAGCGGCCAAGGCGTACCACGGGACAAGGTGTTGTCCTATCTGTGGATCAATCTGGCGGCAATCCATGGCGATGCGGCGGCCGCCAACAGCAGGAATCTCATCGAGCGCAGCATGACTGCGGGCGAGATCGCACAAGCTCAGGACCTGAGTCTGCAATGGCAACGTCGCCAGGAGTCGCTGTAGGTCGGTGCAGTTCGGCGCAGCTTCATGCCGTCAGACGGTGTAACGTTCAGCCAGCTAAGTCGGCAATATGTGAAATGTTGTCCGCATAAGCGCGAGAATCATGCCGCTTGCCCCGGGCAACAGGAGCTTCGCGATTTCTGTTTGCGCCTTCGCTCCACAATCGGTCGTTCGTTGTGCTCAGCATACGGATGTACTTCCAGCGCCGAGCCTGCGACCATGCAGGGACACAAGAGAAAGCCCGGCACGCCAGGCTTTCTCATTTTCAAATCAGCGCCGTTCGCCGTCTCAAAACACGCGTCAAATCAGCGCCGGCGTGCCCCACGTCACCAGCAACTCGCCATCCCCCCGCAACTCACATAATTGGTTGACACCCCAAGTTGATCACTGTTGCGGCCATAGATGCTGACGGCCTTGTATGCCGCCGCGTTGGCCGGTTTGTTTGTCATCGCAATCACTTGGCTGGTGTGACCGTTGACGATATCTTCATGGCCGCCGCGGCTGGAACCCTGGCAGCCGCCGGCAAGGCAGAACGACACATCCTTGCCGCTGACGATACGGTTTCTGGCCCAGCTGACCGTGAAGCTCGCCGCAGCGCCGTCGTAGGCGCTCAACGCCGCTTTGGCCTCGGCATCCATTTCCATCCATGGGAAGCTGGCCAGCGCTGCGTATTTCGGTGGCACGCCTTCAACCCGCTTGATGATAACTACCGGCGTGCCGGTAGCTGCCACGTTGGGAAACAGTTCGACTTTCACCTTGCGGCCGCGCTTGTAGAAGTTGTCGATCAGATGATCGCCGATCGCGGCGGCATTCTGGCCATCGATGGTGTCGCCCAGCGAGAGCCAACTGCTGCCGCAGTTGTCGCCGATGGAGAGACGTGCTTTTTCACCGGGCTGGAGTTGAGCGATGCATGCGTCGCTCAGGGTCATGGTCACCAGCGGCGTGGCTTCCCAGCCGCTACCATCCTGATTGCGCTGGTAGATTTTGGCAGCACGCACGCCGGTGCTACTGACACCGTCGTTGGCCGTAACATCGAAAGTCAGCGCGCGGGTATAGAACGTCTGGGCATTGGCGGCGTCGCCGGCCGGCAGATCGACCCGGCTGGTGCGCTGGATTGCTGCGCCGACGTTGATGTTGTATACCGCGTCGCGGCCGAGCAGCTTCCAGGCCGCGCCGGCACGTAGCACCACAGCCAGTTCGGCACCATCAAACGAGGCATCGCCGTTGACGATATTGAAGCCGACACTGCAGACCTTGCGGTTGGCATCAGTCGTGAAATCGCAATCGCGCAAGATCGGATTGGCGACCATGCCGCCGAGCAGATTGTTCAGCCCGGCAAACTTGCAAATCATTTCCGGTGCGTTGGCCTTGTTGACGATCACGTTGTCGTCGAAGTCGAGCGAAAAATTGTCATCGAAAATGTTCGCGGCGGTCATTCGGCTGACGCAGGTGGTTTCATTCGCGGCCGAAATGGCGAACGACATGCCTTGCACGAAGATGCTCGAAATCCCTTTCAGGTCAACGTCGGCGCCGCTGGCCGCGGTCAGCGTGCCGGCTGCGACATCCTGGTCGAGAAAGACGTTGCCGGAGCCGATGATGCCTTCAATTTGCACGAAGGATTTACTGGTGGCGCCGTCGGTACCGGTACTGATCTTGACCGAATCGAGCACCTTGTCCATGCCGGTGCGGTCGGCGCTGAATGGTGTGGTGGCAAAGTCGATGCCGGCCACGCCGGCCTTGGCCAGCACATCAGCCAGCGCGGTCTCCAGCTTCAGCTTTTGTGCATCAAGATCGGTCGCGCTCGGTGGGGCCGTCGGTGCGCTCGGCGCGAACATGCCGGACGGATCGGTACCTAGTGCGAGCGCCAACGTGGCGTGAGTCAGCGGGGTAACGTTGGCAACGCCCGGTTGCTGCACCACAGAATAGAAGCACGTGTAGTTGGCATCGACCACGCCGCAGGCTTGCAGCGCATACGGCGCGGCCAGTCCGTCGGTGGAAATGCCGCTGTAGCTGCCATCGACACCGGCGAGGGCGCTGCGGGTCACGCCGTTGGCGTCCTTGACGGTAACGGTGGCATTGAGCATTGGTGCGCCGACTGCGACGGTTCCGGACAAGGAGGTCGGCGCCGGCTGCTGTGGTGCCACGACGGGCGCCGGCACGCTGGACGACCCGCCGCCGCAGCCGCCGAGTAATAGGGAAGCAGCACAAGCGATCGTGCTGCCGGAACGGATGAACGACACAAAATTGTAAGACATGTAATAGCTCCGCGTTCGCTGGGTCAATGCCGCACTCACGTCACCGGGCAGACCGTCTGCGCTGGAGGTGCGGTTAGGTATATAACGGCCGGAAATATGCGGACTCGATGGCAATTCGACATCTGGTCCGAAGTATTCGTACAGACAATCACAAATAGCGCACGAGTGGGGAAAAAACTCCGCTTTCCAGGCCCGATTGCGGACGCGCCACTGGCTTGAGGGGAGACCGTGCCAGACCGGATTCATGGCCGCACGGTGATGGGATGTAATGTAGTAATGGTTAAGACTAGGTTGGCGCGGTGCCCGGCGTGCGTTGTGGAGGTTTCAAAAATATTCGCTAATATTGCCAAATAGAAAATTACAGTGTCATTTCAGTTCCGGAATACAACAGTTCTATTCGGCAATCCATTGTGAATGGCGATACTATAAGGCGATGCTGTGCAGTGTCGACCGATCGGATCGCGACACGCAGATCCCTGCGGGGACGCTCCCGTGCATAATTTTGAGGCCTTACCGCTGACGATGAACAACATGACTGTGTCCCTGCTTGCCGTCCTGGGTATGGGGCTGACCGCTTTCGCCGCCTCCGTCGCCAATGCTGCAATCATCACGGTAGCGGTCACCGATGCGGCCGGAAATGCGCTGCCGGACGTCGCAATCTACGCCGAGCCGGCCGCTGATGCGAGTGTGCACAAGGCGCTGCACGGTGCCCAGATCGAGCAAAGACAGCGCAAATTCATGCCGTTGGTGACCGTGGTCCAGACCGGCAGCACGATCTCTTTCCCCAACAACGACACCGTGCGCCATCATGTCTACTCATTCTCGCCGGCCAAACCGTTTGAACTGAAACTGTATTCGGGCGTGCCGGGGCAGCCGATTTTATTCGACAAGCCTAGCACCGTGGTGGTCGGCTGCAATATCCATGACCAGATGGTGGCTTACATTCAGGTAGTCGATACGCCGTATTTCGGCAAGACCGACGCCGCCGGCAAACTGACGCTGGATGGCGTGCCAGCCGGCAAATATACGTTGAAGGCCTGGCACTATCAGTCGTTGCGAGGCGCACCGATACCTGACCAGGCGATCACGCTGGTCAAGGATGTCGACCTCAAGGCGGATTTCAAGCTGAATCTGAAATCGAATTTGACGTCAAGCATTAAACCGGCCCACCAAGCCGCTGCGGCAGACTACTAGGAACCGTCCCATGCGTTTGCGTAGCCTCGAAAGCCGGATCGTCGCCCTGTTCCTGTTCCTGATACTGGCGGTGCAGTTGGCCGGTTTTTTTGCAATCCGCAGTGGCATCGAAAAAAACGCGCGCGCGTCGATCAAAGAAGAACTCGTGATCGGCGAACACGTCTTTCGTCGGTTGCTCGATCAGAACGCGCAGAAGCTGACCCTGGGCGCACGTTTGCTGGCGGCCGATTACGGGTTCCGCCAGGCGGTCGGCAGCAACGACCAGGAAACCATCGCGTCAGCGCTCGACAACCACGGTGCGCGCATCGGTGCCGCGCTGACGATGCTGGTTGGCGCCGATCACCAGATCGAGGCCACCACTGCGCAAAATCTGGCCGGCAATCTGCAGCGCGCGATCCTGGCGCTGGTCGCGACCGCAGAGCAACGCGGCAATGCGACCGATATCGGGATCGTCGACAACTACCCATATCAGATCGTGGTGGTGCCCGTCAACGCGCCTTTGGTGATCGGCTGGGTGGTGATGGCGTTTCCGATCGATCAGAAGCTGATCGCCCAGATGCACGAGCTATCTTCGCTGCAGGTTGCAATCCTGACCAGCGGCGCGCAGGGCGGTTGGATGCCCGGCGTCTCGACGCTGACCGCCACTGACACTGCCAGTCTGGCGGCGCAATTGGGCAGAATGTCGACTGACTCAAGCATGTTGCCGGACCTGAAGATCGCCGACAGCCAGTTCAGCGCCCGTGTGCTCCGGCTTGCCCGCCAGTCGGGCCAGACCACGATCGCGGTGCTGCAGCGTTCGGTCAGCGAAGCGATTGCGCCATATCGCCAGCTGCAGCTGACCTTGCTGATCCTGACGGCGGCGGGGATTGTGCTGGCGGTGATCGGCAGCATCTTCATGGCGCGGCGTATTACCGGTCCGCTGCGACAGTTGACGCAAACTGCGCGCCAGCTGGGCGAGGGCGATTACCATGCGGCGATAGTGATCCGACGCGACGACGAGATCGGTGCGCTGTCAAAATCGTTTGAAAGCATGCGTGACCGCATCGCCAACCGCGAGCTGGAAATCCGCCGGCTGGCGTACTGGGATACGCTGACCAATCTGCCGAACCGGGCCCAGTTCGCCAGCCTGCTGCAGGACGCCATCGCTCTGGCCAAGGGCGCCAACAGCAGCTGCTATGTCGTCATGATGGATCTGGACCGTTTCAAGCATGTCAACGACGTGATGGGCCACAGCTTTGGCGATGCACTGCTGCGTCAGGTGGCCAGACGGCTCAAGCTGCAACTGGGGCGGCACAAGGACCGCTGCGCCCGGCTTGGCGGCGATGAATTCGCGGTGCTGCTGCAGGACACCGGGCTCGATGAAGCGCGCGACATCGCGGCCCAGATGTTGCGTTCGCTGGAGGCGCCGATCTCGCTCGACGACCAGACCGTCGACCTCGGGGCCGGTGTCGGCATTGCCGGATTCCCGCAGCACGGCCAGGATGCTGAAACCATACTCAGCCGCGCCGAAATCGCGATGTACGCCGCCAAGCAGCGCAAAGACGGTGCGGTGGTGTACGACCCCGAGATCGATCAGGGCAGCCAGCAGAGCCTGTCGCTGCTGAGCGAACTGCGCCGTGCCATCGACCGCGATGAATTCCGGCTGCATGTACAACCCAAACTCATGCTGGCCAGCGGCAAGGTGGTCGGTGTCGAGGCGCTGGTACGCTGGGTGCATCCGGAGCGCGGCTTCATCGGCCCCGATGACTTCATCCCGTTTGCCGAAAAAACCGGTTTCATCCGCACGCTGACGCGCTGGGTGCTGGAGCAATCGGCCGCGCTGTGCGCTGAACTCAATGCGCGTGGACTGGATTTGAAGCTGTCGGTCAATCTGTCGACCCGTGACTTGCTCGATCTGGAATTGCCGGGAAAATTTGCCGACATTCTGATGCGGCACCAAGTCCGGTCATCATCGTTCTGCCTGGAAATCACCGAGAGCTCGATCATGGACGATCCAGTGCGCGCCCAGCAGACCCTGGAAAGGCTGCACGCGATGGGCGTCGAACTATCGATCGACGATTTCGGCACCGGCTACTCGTCGCTGGCCTACCTGAAGCGGTTACCGGTCGACGAGCTGAAGATCGACAAATCCTTCGTTCAGAACATGGCGCGCGATGCCGACGACCGCAAGATCGTGCGTTCAACCATCGACCTCGGCCACAACATGGGGCTGCGCGTGGTGGCCGAAGGCATCGAAAACGTCGAGGTCTGGCATCTGCTGGTCGCGATGGGCTGCGAACAGGGGCAAGGTTACTTCATGAGCCGGCCGATGCCGTCGGATCAATTTCTCGATTGGCTCCAGCGCTGGCAGGCACCAACGCCAGCCGTCGCAGTCTGAGGCGCTAATCCGGCCAGTCGGTCGCACCGGTCACTCAGCAAAGTGGCGAAAGTCTTGGCATAATGCAATCCGATTAATGTCAGTTTGTCATTTGTTATGGATAACGGAAACACTGGCGGGAATGGTGGTGGCCCGTCCCAACGGACAGGAGCACAAATACAGTCGCCGGTAAAGTTCGTTCTCGGGCAAATGGCGCCATCCGCTGTTCCATCACCCAAGGAGACAAGTTCATGAATGCCCCAGCTCTGCTGCGCCTTAGCGCCATTACCATCCTGATCGCCGGCTGCAGCATCGGCCTGTTGGCCCCGGTCACCGCCAGCGCCGCCGCACCGATCGTCAAGACCGCCGCGCCCGGCTACTACCGCATGATGCTGGGCGATTTCGAAGTGACCGCGCTGTCGGACGGCACCGTCAGCCTGCCGGTCGATAAAATACTGACCAACACCACGCCCGCCAAAGTCGACAAGGCGCTCGGCAAGTATTATCTGAAGAGCCCGGTAGAAACCTCGGTCAATGGCTACCTGATCAATACCGGCGACAAACTGATCCTGGTCGACGCCGGCGCCGCCGGCCTGTTCGGCCCGACCCTCGGCAGGCTGACCGCCAGCCTGACTGCCGCAGGTTACACACCCGAGCAGGTCGACGAGGTCTACATCACCCACATGCACGGCGACCACGTTGGCGGGCTGATGACAGGCGATCAGCGCAGCTTCCCGAACGCCATCGTGCGGGCCGACCAGCACGACGCCGATTACTGGCTGAGCCAGGAGAATCTGGACAAGGCGCCGGCCGACATGAAGGGCTTCTTCCAGGGCGCGATGGCCTCGCTCAACCCCTACGTCAAGGCCGGCAAATTCAAGTCCTTCGACGGCGATACCGAACTGGTGCCCGGCATCAAGGCAGTTGCGGCCCGCGGCCACACCGCCGGCCACAGCATTTACATGGTCGAAAGCAAGGGCCAGAAGCTGGCGTTGTGGGGCGACCTGATGCACGTCGCCGCGGTGCAGTTCGATAATCCGGGCGTGACCATCCAGTTCGATTCAGACAGCAAGCGCGCGGCGATCGCGCGCAAGAAGGCGTATGCCGATGCGGCCAAAAACGGTTATCTGGTGGCAGGGGCGCACTTGTCGTTCCCCGGGATCGGACACATCCGGTCCGACGGCAAAGGCTATGCGTGGGTGCCGGTGAATTACCTGGTGGTGCGTTGAATCGACTGGTTCGTAGGTGAATGACAGGACACGCACGGCCTGACAGCCGGCATCGATGCGTTTTTCAGGCCGCGCCATCCGTCCCGTAACGCCATTGATCACTATCAATATCTCGCGCAAACGACCGGCATGGTTAGATCGCAACCTTCCATGCTAAATTGTCTTTTTGAGATTTTTGCGATTTATAACCAGTTAGGCGAATGGTAAGGAGATTGTCATGCTCGACAAACCGCAAATCGTAAAGACCGAGGTTCAACTTGCCGCCGTCATCCGAGTGACCATTCCACGCACGGAGATCCGGAATGTCATGGGTCCGGCCATCGCTGAGGTGATGGCCGCCGTCGCTGCTCAGGGCATCGCGCCTGCCGGCCCAGTTTTCTCTCACCACCTGAGGATGGACCCTGACACCTTCGATTTCGAGGTCGGCGTACCTGTCATCGCACCAGTCTCCGCCATCGGCCGCGTGCATGCGAGTCAGTTGCCAGCCGTGACGGTGGCACGGACGGTCTACCATGGGTCGTACGAGGGGCTCGGCCCCGCATGGGGCGAATTCATCGAATGGCTCACCGCCGAGGGACACCAAGCGGCCCCGGATCTCTGGGAATGCTACGTGGCGGGCCCGGAGTCGAACCCCGACCCAGCCACCTGGCGCACCGAACTCAACCGGCCACTGATCGATTAAAGTCGAGTACTAATGACAACGCCCAGCGCGAAACCGGGTGCGGCTTACGCGTGAAGAATCGCGGTGATGTCATGGGATGGCCTCTCCCGTTATTTTTGACCGACAGTCGATTTGCAGCGTTACTCGCCGCTCTTTTTGCCGAGTTGCTTCTCGAACGCGAGATCGAGCTTGCTGACCCGTTTCGGTTTCTGTGGACCAAAGGCATCGACAAACTTGACGAAGTCATCCAGCGCCAGCGGCCCGCTCAGCTTGATTGGTGCTTCCGTGCCCGACGTCTGCACCAGACAAAACAGCTCGTCGCCACTGCGCACCATCGAGTATTGGCGATTGCCGCTGCGGGCCTTCAGCCGTTCGACGGCGGCGCTGGCGCGGGTCGATCTGGTTGCCATGATGTGATTGACCGGGCCAGGTTAGAAATGCAGCCAGGCCAGCACGCCCAGCACCAGACCAACGGTGGCGACACCGTAGGCGGCGTATTGCAGCCACTTTTTGCGGGTCAGCAGCGTGATAGCGGCTAGCGAAATGGCGATCTGCTCGGCGGTCATCGCCAGCGCCCAGCGATGGTGCTGGTGCATCGACTCTTCAGATTTTTTGTCCCAGTCCTTCGATTCGGCTTCCAGTTCGTCCGCTTTTTGCTTGATCTGGTCCTTCTCGGTCTTGTAGCGCGCCACGTCCGCCCTGTATTTTTCCGGGTCGACGCCGGGCAGGGTGACGGCCAGTTCAGCCAGATTCTGCTTGTTGGATTTGGCCTGGTAATAATTCCACTGGTTCGCGGCTTCCGTCTTCTTGATCGCAGCTTCGTTCTTGGACATCGCCGCGTCATTCTGCGTGGCGCCGCCCTGGTAACCGAACAGCGCGCCGACCGTGGCCAGGATCGCCGTCATCACCGCGATCTTGCCGGAAAATCCGTCGCCGCCATGGGTGCCTTGTGCGGCGTGTTCCAGCTCGTGATCGTGCGGGCCGTGTACGTGAAAACCTTCAGCTGACATATGTGCTCCGGTGCGTTGTTATGGTTTGGGGAATGGGGTGATCTGGGTTGGTCTGGCTTGGTCTGGGTTGGTCCGAGACTGCAGCCAACGCCTGACCTTAAATTCGCTGGTAAGTCACGAACGCGAAATCGAAATCATTCTCGGCTGAATGATGGAGTTCGCGCGCGACTTCTTTCCAGTGCTGCGGATCAATCGCCGGGAAAAACGCGTCGCAATCGAAACGCTTGTTGATTTCGGTGACGAGCAGACGCGTTGCGTGCGGCAGCGCTTCGGCATAGATTTGCGCCCCGCCGATGATGAAGGCAGGACCATCGCCGGCCAGTTGGACCGCCGCTGCGAGTGAGCTTGCGCTTTCGATTCCATCGTGGCGCCATTGCGGATTGCGCGTAATGACAATATTGCGTCGGTTCGGCAGCGCTCGACCGATCGAATCAAAGGTGTTGCGGCCCATGATGATCGGGTGGCCGGTGGTGGTGCGCTTGAAAAACGCCAGATCCTCCGGCAGCCGCCACGGCAGCGTATTGTGGACGCCGATGCCGTTAGCGGCGTCGGTGGCGACGATGATGCTGAGATGGCTCATGTTAATCCTGGTGTCGTATTGCGTGTGGCTTGATCGAAGGCCGGCCGTTCAGACCGCGACCGGCGCCTTGATATGCGGATGCGATTCGTAGCCGGTGATCTCGAAATCCTCGAACTTGTAATCGAAGATCGATGCCGGCTTGCGCTTGATCAGCAACTGCGGCAGCGCATGCGGCACGCGCGACAGCTGCTCGTCAACCTGCTCCATATGGTTGGAATACAGATGGCAATCACCGCCGGTCCAGATGAAATCGCCGACCTCCAGCCCCGCCTGTTCCGCCATCATGTGCGTCAGCAGCGCGTACGACGCAATATTGAACGGCACGCCCAGAAAGATGTCGGCGCTGCGCTGATACAGCTGGCACGACAGCTTGCCGTCGGCCACGTAGAACTGGAACAGCGCGTGGCAAGGCGGCAGTTTCATCCGGGGAATATCGCCGACGTTCCACGCCGACACGATCATCCGGCGCGAATCCGGGTTGTGCTTGATCTGCTGCATCACCTGCGCGATCTGATCGATGTGCTCGCCATTCGGCGCCGGCCAGTTGCGCCATTGATAACCGTAAATCGGGCCCAGATTGCCGTCGGCATCGGCCCAGTCGTCCCAGATCGAGACGCCGTTTTCCTTCAGATACTGGATATTGGTGGAGCCGTTCAGGAACCAGATCAGCTCATGGATGATCGATTTCAGATGTAGTTTCTTGGTCGTTACCAGCGGAAACCCCTGCTGCAAATCGAAACGCATCTGGTAGCCGAACACCGAACGGGTGCCGGTGCCGGTGCGGTCGGTTTTTTCGCTGCCATGCTGTTGTACATGGCGCATCAGGTCGAGATATTGGCGCATGATTGGTCTAAAAAATGTATTCGCGATTGTAACGCATCGGATGCCCGTATTGGCGCGACCGCGGCCCAGCTTCGCTCCCGCGCAGCTGGGTCGAGAGGCAACTCTGGTTTCCCGATCCTAGTCGTATTTTTCGAGAATTGAAGGGAGTATGTTGGTAAACATGCGTTAATCGCCATGTGATCATTACGGGATAAAAATATACTGGAAGGTGTATATTTCTGATGGCGGTGCTGACACCGGCCAAGCGGCGGCGCCAGCCGTTTTTGGCGACGCGCAGGTGCCACCGCGTGAAAAGTTGTTATCACGCCGCAAGTTGCGCCGGATTCCCACCGGCATAATGAAAACCAGTTCAGCAGCGTGCCTGTGTGCCATATCCGATCACGTTCAGCACATTTTTCACTTCGATTCCGTAAGTTCGACAGACTCCTGGTATTTCACAAGGACGCCATGAATCGTGTACCCGTAGCCGTCCCGAGATTTATGCGCCGCATGCGTATCGTCTTCGTTTGCGCAGTCGAGGAATGGATCAAGCATCGCGCCGCCAGCAAAGGCGCGGCGCTGGCGTTTTACACGCTGTTTTCAATGGCGCCAATCCTGGTGCTGGTGATCGCAATCGCCGGTTTCTTTTACGGCCGGCAAGCGGCGCAAGGCGAGCTGTTTGCCCAGTTGCAGGGGCTAATCGGTGGGCAGGGTGCGGCGGCAATACAATTGGTGCTGGCCGGAGCGCACAATCCGGAAGAAGGGCGCTTTGCGACCATCATCGCAACGGTGCTGCTGCTGATCGGCGCCACCAGTGTGTTTGCGGAACTGAAGGCCAGTCTGGACGATATGTGGGAACTCGCCGGGCAGGAAAAGAGCGGCTGGTGGAGCATGATCCGCACGCGGCTGCTGTCGTTTGGCCTGGTCCTCGTGCTGGCGTTCCTGCTGCTGGTGTCGCTGGTGGTTAGCGCGGCGTTGGCAATCCTAGGGCGCTTCTGGGGCGGTTTCTGGGCCGATGCCGATGTTTCCCTGTTGCTGTCGGTATTGTCGTGGTTGATCGGCTTTATTGTGATTGCCTGCATGTTCGGCGTCATTTACAAGATGTTGCCGCAAATCCATCTGCGTTGGCGGGATGTCGCGATCGGCGCGTTCGGCACGGCGATCCTATTCAGTCTGGGTAAATACGGCATCGGTGTGTATATCGGCAATAGCGGCGTCGTCAACAGTTTTGGCGCGGCCGGCTCGTTGGTCGCGCTGCTGCTGTGGGTCTATTACTCGGCGCTGATATTCTTCTTCGGTGCCGAGTTCACACGGCAATATGCCTTGCAGTACGGCAGTCTCAGTCTGCATGACCCTGGCCACCTTGAAAATCGTGGCGCGCCGGCAACAGCCGCAGATTAACGTCGAATGCTGCATGCGGGCCGTATGGTGCCGGATCTAGCGCCAGTCACTGGCACGCCACAGGTCGGCGCCGCGCACCGCATTGCAGCCAATTGACAGCTGGCAAAATGTCAATTGACAGTCACTAAAATCGTCTAGAATCGCTTGAAAACGTCGAAAATGCGCTATTTGGCGCTTTGCTGTATCAGTTGGATAGTGTTTCAAATAATCGGGGCGCCTGATCTGCCTTGGTTTCGCTGCCACACCGGCGGCAAGCCAAGCGCGGCATAGTCGTCAGTTGCAGTCACACTTTCTGATTCGCGTGCCATGCCCCCTTTTGTCGCCGTCATCGCACGATTAAGGCAGCTTCGCATCCTGTTGCTACTGCTCGGTCTCGGGTTGGCGCAGACGGTGACGGCCATGGAAGTCTTGCGGATTCTGGCATGGCCCGGTTATGCCGACCCCGACGTGGTGGTGGAATTTGAACGGCGGCATAACATCCGCGTCGAGGTCAGTTACATCGACTCCGACGACGGCTTGTGGAACCGGATCCACAACAATAGCGGCAAGAATTTCGATGTATTCGCGGTCAATACCGCCGAATTGCAGCGCTATATCGATCAGGGGCTGACCGTTCCGATCAATCTCGACCACGTCAAAAATCATGCGCGGCAATTGCCGCGCTTCCAGGACTACAAGGCCATCCCGGGCTTGGTCCGCAACGGCCAGATCTATGCCGTTCCGTACACATATTCGGACATGGGGCTGATCTACAACCGCAAGAAAGTCAAAAAAATCCCGCAATCGATCTCGGAAATGTGGGATCCGGATTATCGAGGGCGGGTGCTGGCCTATAACGCCAGCAACCACAATTTCTCGATCGCCGGACTGGCGATGGGCGTAAAGAATCCGTTCGCGTTGAACCCCGGTGAATTCAAGATGGCGGTCAGTCAGCTGATCAAATTGCGGCGCAATGTGCTGACCTTTTATACGACGCCGGAAGAGGTGGTCAAGCTGTATCTGGAGCACGACATCGTGCTGATCTTTGGCAATTACGGCATGCAGCAGGTACAGGCATTGCGCGCGGCCGGCGCCGATGTCGGCTATGTGATTCCGCGCGAAGGAGCGTTGAGTTGGCTCGATTGCTGGGTCATCACGCCGGGCGCGAAAAACAAGACACTGGCCGAGAGCTGGATCGATTTCATGCTAGAGAAAACCGTCAGCGATACCTTGACCAAACGTCACGGTCTGGCCAATACCATCACGCCATTTCAAGATAACAGCAAGGACAAGATAATCTGGCTGGAACCGCTGGAAAATTACGCGAAGCGCGAAGCCTTGTGGAGCAGAATTATTTCAGGTGACGATTTCGAGAAATTCTAACCAAGATGAAGCTAGGCATCGGTCTTAAGCTGGGATTCTGGCTGGCATTGCTGGGGATATTTTCCACCGCGGTGACCGGCTACTACGCCTATTACAACAGTCGCCAGTTATTGATCAAGGCGTCGCAGGACAAGCTGCTGACCGCGACTCAGGTACTGGCGCATCATTTCACGTTTACGCTGGACGATATTGACGCCGACGTCCGATTCGTCGCGGCCTTACCACAGGTGCAACAGATCGCCAACGGCGATGCGGATGCGGCGCGCACCGCGGAGTCGAAAAAACAGCTGGCCGGGATTGTGTCGAGCCTGTTGACGGCGCATCCGGAATATTTCCAGATCCGGCTGATCGGCGCCAAAAATTCCGGCCGCGAACTGGTGCGGGTTGACCGCGACGAAACCGGGCTCAGCGCGGTCAGCGGCAGCAGCCTGCAGGAGAAAGGGCATTTCGACTATGTGTTCGAGTCGATGCGGCTGCCGGCCGGTGCGATCTATACGTCGAAAATCAACTTGAACCGCGAGCTTGGCGCGCACCACGGCTTCGACAAACCGACCATCCGGATCGCGACGCCGGTCAAGTCGAGCGACGGCAAGACTTTCGGCATTGTCGTCATCAATGTCGATCTGAACGGCATGTTCGACCAGATGCGGTCCGACATCACGGAAGACATCAAGGTGCTGCTGACCAATGGGGATGGTGACTATCTGATCCATCCCGACACGTCCAAAACTTTCGGCTTCGACCTCGGCCGGCGAGTCCTGATCCAGGACGATATCAAGGAAACAAAACGCATCCTGGACGGCAAGCAGGACAACGTGGTCCTCAATACCGACGACAAGGACGGCGCCGAGCAGGCGTCTGCCGCTGCGTTTGTGCGGGTCCCTTACGGCGCGCAGGGCGACCAGCGGTTTGTGATCATCGGATTGGTCGCGCCGCTGAAAAACGTGCTCAGCGAGAGCCGGGCACTGGGTTTCAGCATCATCAAGATCACCCTGCTGTTCATCCTGCTGACGATCGTGATTGCGTTGTTACTGTCGCGGGTACTGGCGCGACCGTTGAACCAGATGGCGCGGGCGGTCAGTCAGTTTTCGGCCGGTAAGCCGATCAGCGACCTGCCGGTGCAGCGTACCGATGAAATCGGCCTGCTGGCGCGTAATTTTTTATCGATGTCGTCGAAGTTGAACGCGCAAGTTGCCGAGCTGCAGGACAAGCAACTCTATCTCGATTATCTGGCGCACCACGACCAGCTGACCAAGTTGCCGAACCGGCTGTTGTTTCTCGATCGCCTGACCCACGCGGTCGACAAGGCGCAGCGCAATTGCGAACAACTGGCCGTGCTGTTCATGGACCTGGACCGGTTCAAGGAGATCAACGACAGCCTCGGACATTTTGTCGGCGATCAGGTACTGAAGATTGCCGCTGCCCGCTTGCACGAATGCGTACGGCAGGAGGATACGATCTCACGGCTCGGCGGCGACGAGTTCACCATCATGATCGAAGACGTGCACGCAGCCGCCGACGCCGTCGTGGTCGCCGAAAAAATTATCGCCGCGTTCCAGCAGCCATTCGTGGTCGAACAGCACGACTTCATCGTATCGTGCAGCATCGGCATCAGCATCTATCCACAACATGGCGAGCAGGCCGAGGAGCTGCTGCGCAACGCCGATGCGGTGATGTATCAGGCCAAGAATCTGGGGCGAAATAATTACCAACTGGCGAGCGAGGAAGCGACCGGGGTCGCTGTAGCAAAGCAGACGCAGTAAGACGACGGCGTTTTCAATTCGGCATGTTGAAAATTCCGACAGTCGACATCTTCCAGTCGCGCGCCACCATCGCCTTGATCGATTCCGCACAGCGCCATTACGGTCACACCATCCGCATCACGCCAAAGCCGGAACCGGGTACCGACCCCGCCAGCCTTGACCAAGCCCTTTCAGACCATTGCACTGGGGGCGGGCGCCGTCATCGAGACCGGTTTGGTGTATATGGATCAGATCAATTCAGGCGGGTGATGCGATTCCGTACGGGTGGATCGATCGTGCC
Organism: Pseudundibacterium arcticum; assembly: GCF_042646465.1. Lineage (NCBI taxonomy): Bacteria > Pseudomonadati > Pseudomonadota > Betaproteobacteria > Burkholderiales > Oxalobacteraceae > Pseudundibacterium > Pseudundibacterium arcticum. Next base: position 42,887 of record NZ_JBHRTP010000024.1, on the reverse strand, counting down.
CTTCGCCTTGAAGTAGGTCTTCATGACGTCCAGATCGATGCCGCCCTGCTGCACGTTGCTGCCCGTGACGAGAACCGTGAAGTTGTCACCACCGGAGGCCATGAAATTGTTGACGGTCACGCGATAGCTCTTGGCTGGGTCGATCGGCACGCCATTCAATTTCAGGGAACCCGGGGCGACGCGGTTACCGGTGCCCGGCGCAGCACCTTCCGGCTTGCTGGCATCCCAGATATAAGTCAGGCCGCTGGAGAGCGGCAACACGCGACCACCGGCCGGCTGTGGGCTTTCCCACTGCTGTTCCAACAAGCGCAGCAACTGGTTGCCGGTCAGGTCCGTCGTGACCAGGTTGTTGCCGAATGGCATCACGGCATACAGCTGACCGAAGGTGATCTGCAGGCTGGTGGCCAGATCGCTGCGGATGCCGCCCGGGTTGGTGAACGCAATTTGCGCCGGATTGGCACCGTACGACGCATCCGAGGAGCCCTGCAGGTAGGCATCCGCCACCACGTCGCCCAGCGTCGACTCGCCGGCCGGATTCGCCTTGCGATCCAGGAAAGCGCTGATGTTGCCGACCACGATGCTGGTGATCGGTGCGGTCAGGTTCACATATTTCTGCATCAGCGCATCGAGCACCGGGTCTTTCGCCAGTGCGGTATATCCGGCCGGCAGCACAATCAGCTGGCCCTTCGCATCTTTCACGCCGACATCGTTGACCGCCACGATGTTGTTGGCAAGCTTCTTCGTCACTTTTTTGCTGATCGGGTCGATGGTGAGGTCGATTTTGCTCGCGAGTCGACCGTAAAAGCCGGTCTGCGTGACCAGCTTGCCATCCGGACGGGTGCACACGTATTCCTGATGGGTGTGGCCACTGATCACGACATCGATGGCGGGGTCCAGCTTGTCGGCGATGGCGACGATGTCACCGCTAAAGCCGGGACAGGTTTTGTCGTTGATGTTGCTGGCGGTGGTCGCACCGCCTTGGTGGATCAGGACCACGATCGCCGCCACACCCTCGGCTTTCAGCGCTGGCACCAGTTGGTTGACGGTCTCGACTTCATCGGTGAACTGCAGTCCGGCCACGCCGGCCGGGGTGACGACGGACGGCGTATCCTTCAGCGTCAGGCCGATGAAACCGACTTTCACGCCGCCGACGGTGCGCACCGCAGTGGCCGGGAACAGGGTTTTGCCGGTCTTCTGATCAATCACGTTGGCCGCCAGATACTGGAACTTGGCGCCGCGGAACGTGCCATTGTTCATGCAGGTGTCGATCCCGATCACGCCGGTGGTGCCGTCCGCCGACTTCGGATAACAGCCGCCATTCTGCAGGCGCAGAATTTCATCGCGGCCCTTGTCAAACTCGTGGTTACCCACCGACGAGATATCCAGGCCCATCTGGCTCAAGGCATCCACCGTCGGCTCGTCATGGAACAAGCCGGAAACCACCGGCGACCCACCCACCATGTCGCCGGCACCGACCACCAGCGTATTGTTCGGGTTTTGCGCTTTCAGGTTCTTGATCAGCGTTGCCAAGTAGGCGGCGCCCCCGGCCGATACCTTGGTGCCCGCCGGATTCGCCGGGTCCGTCACCATGACGCTGCCGGACGGCGGCTGAATATTGCCATGGAAGTCATTCAAGCCGATCAAGGATACCGTGACAGGTTGCGTCGCGACCGTTACGGCCGACTGCTCGCTGCTGCTGGCCTGATCGCTGCCGCAAGCGGCAATACCGAGTCCGACCAGAGCCGCTGCAGTGCCACTCAATAGATATTTTCGCTTCAACATTCAATTCTCCAAAACATGCAGGTGTGACAACAAAACATGCATATTGTGGACATTTTGTTACGCTGGCATGACATGCTGATAAGCTATGTTGCAACGCAAGCTATATTCCCTTTTGTTCAAAAACCGAACCTTGATGAAGCCTATTTCCCTCGCGCAACGCCTGTTGATGCTGTCCTTTCCCATCCTCGCTGGTGGTTTTAGCGCGCACGCCGCGACGCTGCCGGAGCGCACGAAAATGTCGCTGATCGGCGCCGCTGCGGCTTCCGCGCAACAGCGCTGTTACGAGTTCATGCATGAAGATGCCGACGAGTATGTGTCCTGCATTGATGCGCTTGACAACGCGGTCGGCGCACGCAGTGCGAATGCCAGTTATCGCCGTCTCGGGATTAATTATTTTGGTTGGGTCGGCGCGAATAATTCGGCGCGGCTGTCGCTGCCCGGTGCCGAGGCGGCGGCCCAGCACTATCTGCCGCGCTTTCGCAAACAGCAGCGCCAACTCGGGATTGCCGACGCGGCGCTGTGCCCCAGCGTTGCCGGAGATTGTCGAACCAGGCTGGCGCAGATCAAGGCGATGGAGCTGGAAATCAGCCAGCTCGCAGCGTCACGCAGAGTGCTGACTAAGCAAGCCAATCGCCGTTAGGTTCATCCTTTTTGTCGAACAGGCGGCGCGGAGCGCGCCGGCGCCGGGATGACATGCACTGTCGAATCTCGCAGCATCGCAGAGCGCAAGTTTAGTCCTCTGCGTGCAAAAATCGGGGAGTATGAGCCAAAAAAGCCGCATTCCCCATGTCTTTCATGCGAAATAAAATATACATGCGGCAGTATATTTAACTTGGCGCATGAAATTGCAGCGCTGCCAGATTGGCATAAATGCCGCCCAGCGCCACCAGCGAGGTATGCGTGCCGGTCTCGACGATATGCCCGTTGTCCATCACGATGATGCGGTCAGCGCGCTGCACCGTCGCCAGCCGGTGCGCGATGATCAGCGTGGTGCGACCGACCATCGCCGCTTCCAGCGCACTTTGCACCAGCCGTTCCGATTCGGCGTCGAGCGCGCTGGTGGCTTCATCCAGCAGCAGCAGCGGCGGGTTTTTCAGCAGCGCGCGGGCGATGGCGATGCGCTGGCGCTGGCCGCCGGACAGACGCACGCCGCGTTCGCCGAGGAATGACTGGTAACCTTCCGGCAGCCGTTCGATGAACTCATGCGCGGCGGCCATTTTGGCGGCGGCGATCACTTCGTTATCGGTTGCATCGATGCGACCGTAGCGGATGTTTTCCATCGCGTTGGCGGAAAAGATCACGGTGTCTTGCGGCACGATCCCGATCGCGTCACGCAGCGTGTGCAAATCGAGCTGCCGGATGTCGACGCCGTCGAGCGTGATGCGACCCTGCTGCGGATCATAAAAACGCAGTAACAGCTGGAACAGGGTAGTCTTGCCGGCGCCGGATGGTCCCACCACCGCGACCGTTTCGCCGGGAGCGATATCGAGCGACATGTGCGACAGCGATGGGCTATCGGGCCGTGATGGATAGTGAAAGATCAGGTCCTGCAATGCCAGCGCGGCACCGTTGGCGGTACGCGGCGCCAGCGCCAGCGGCTGGGCTGGCGACTGGATCGGCGAACGGACCGACATCAGCTCCAGCAGTCTTTCGGTGGCGCCGGCGGCGCGTTGCGCTTCACCCATGACTTCGGACAATGCGCCAATCGAGCCGGCCACGATCGATGCGTACAAAATGAATTGGCCGAGTTCGCCGCCGGTCATCGTGCCCTGGATTACCGCATGCGCACCCAGCCACAGCACGAACACGATCGCGCCGAACACCAGCAGGATCGCCATCGCGGTCAGCAGCGAGCGCGCCCGGATGCGCCGCATCGCGGTCTGGAACGCGCCTTCGACCGAGCTGCTGAAGCGGTCCGACTCGATTTTTTCGTGGGTGAACGCCTGCACCGTCGGCATCGCGTTCAGGATCTCGCCGGCCATCGCCGACGCATCGGCGATCCGGTCCTGCGAGTCGCGCGACAGCTTGCGCACGCGACGGCCGAACATCACGATCGGCAGCACGACGGCGGCCAGCATCACGATGATGATCGACGACAGCTTGACGCTGGTGACGAACAGCATCACCAGTCCGCCCAGAAACAGCAGCGTATTGCGCAGTGCCAGCGAAATACTGGTGCCGACCACGGCCTGGATCAGGGTGGTATCGGTGGTCAGGCGCGACAATACTTCGCCGCTCTGGGTAGTCTCGAAAAATTGCGGGCTCTGCGTCACCACATGCTGGTAGACCGCGCTGCGGATGTCGGCGGTGACACGCTCGCCCAGCCACGACACGGTATAAAAGCGCGCCGCGGTCGCCAGCGCCAGTACCGACGCGACGCCGAACAGCGCGATGAAGTACAGGTCGACGTGCTGGATGCTTTTCGATCCCGCCGTGCTGGCGCCGCCAAAGCCCAGATCGATCATCTGCTTGAACGCATATGGGATCGCCAGCGTCGAACCGGCGGCGATCACCAGTGCGATGGCGGCGATGATGAACTGGCGCCGGTAGGGCGCCAGAAACGGCAACAGGCCCTTGAGCGTGGCAATGCTGGATTTTTGCGGAGTCTTGCTGCTGCTTGCTGCGTCGCTCATGTTGTTATCGATGCTGGTAGTCATAGTTTGATTGGTTTTACGTATCCGGTCATTTCAAGGTAACCGCGGCCGGCGGCCTTGCCATCGCGCGTCAGCGTGACGGCGCCTTCCCAGTACACCGTGCCGGTCGAGCGGCGCGAGTCTAGTTCCTGGTCATCCTGCAATGGTGTCAGGCGCCACAAAATACTTCCGGTCTGAATCTGCGTCGCGACCGGATATGCAGCGCCGGTGCGGGACGAGCGCCAGTGCCGCTGCGGCGTGAAGCGCACCTGCTCCGGCGCAAATTGCGTGACCGTGCCGGACCCATCGCGCAGCGCCGCATGGGCCCAGAGTTTATCACCTGCGGCACTTCTGATCTGGAATGCCATCAATGCACCGCCATCATCGAGGTTGGCGCCGACCCAGTCCCAGCCGCTGGCCTTCGCGTCGAGCACACTGCTCGACCATTCATGATCGAGCCAGGCGGTGCCGCCGACGGCTACCTGTTTGCCGTCCCGGGCAATGCTGCCGGTCACCTGCAATTGCGGCTGGCTGTAGTAATAGCTGGCTTGCTGCGCTTGCGGCCCCTTGCGTGAAACGCCGGCGTCGCCCTGCAGCATCGGCGCTTGCGATGGCGTCAGCGTCAGGCTCAGGCTGAACTCGGGTGCGGCGACGCTCACCCGATAGCGTCCATCGGCAGCGCGCACGATGCGCCAGTCGTCGAGTTTGACGTCGGTGTCGCCTTGTTGGGCATACGCGAGGCCGAAACCCTGGCGCGCGCTCTTTTGATCGTGCAACAGTTTGCCGACGGCTGGATCGGACAGTGCCGCGTGCGCGATGATCAGCTGTTTCGGCGCGAACCGGCTCGGATTGGCCGGATCGTGCTCGGTGGCCGAGCGGAAGAAGGTGATCTGGAATCCGATCGGCTGCTTGTCCGGCGTCTCCAGCCAGCCGGTGGCGTACCACCATTCGGTGCGGAAGTCGGGATGGGCGCCGAAGTCGGTCGGGAAGCTGAGCGTGTGTCCGGGCCTGACCGCGGTGAATGGCGGCGGTGCTGCGACCGTGTCAATTGCCATCAGACTGAACAGAAATGCAGTCGCCCCAGCGAACGCTGGGATCCGGCGTCGTTTAACGGGCGAGCGAAGGCGCCTGCGTCGATTGCAACGATGGAGCATTGAAAGGAAAAATTTGAAACAGGTCATCACCAATCCTCCCTCACCGCCCGGATCGCACTGCCCGACAAGGCCTGCCGCCCCGCCACCAGCGCGGTCAGGATGGCTGACCCCAGCAAGGCCGCCGCTACGGCCGCCAGCAGACCCCACGGCATATGCAGCTGCATGCTCCAGTGGAATGATTGCGGGTTGACGATGAAAATCAGGATCAGGCTGATCAGCCAGCCCAATGCGAAGCCGACCGCGATGCCGATCGCCGTCAGCAGGCCACCCTCGGCCGCCAGCACCGCCAGAATCTGCCCGCGCGTGACGCCGATGTGCCGCAGCATGCCAAATTCCTTCGCACGCGCCAGAGTTTGCGCCGAAAACGTCGCCGCCACGCCGAACAGGCCAATCACGATCGCGACCACTTCCAATAGATAGGTGACGGCAAAGCTGCGGTCGAAAATCTTCAGGCTGACTGCGCGGATCTCGCCCGGCTCCGAGAATTCCAGCGCTGCGCCGAACGGGAGTTGTTTCACATTGGTGCGTGCCTGCGCCGTTGTCGACCCTGGCTGCAGCCACAGCGCAACGTCGTTGACCAGCAGATCGCCGGTCAGTGCCCGGTAATCGGTCAGCCGCATCTGCACCGCCCCCGATTGCCGCGCATAGTCGCGCCAGATCCCGGCGACGATGAAGTCGTGTGGCCGGCCGCCGAGCGGCACGCTGACGCGTTGGCCTGGCCGGTAGCCATACAGGTCGACCATGGCCTCCGATGCCCAGATCGGCATCGCGTCAGCTGGCGTGATCGTGTTGCCGACGATCGGCAAGGTCTTGCCGGGGTCGGCGGCATCGATGGTGCGCGCCAGCAGCGCGACATTGGGGCGCTGCGGATCCAGCGTCAATTGCGTCACCCGCAAAAAATCGGCACGCGCGATGCCGGGCACGAGCGCGATCGCGCGTTGCTGCTGCGGCGTCAAGCCGCCGGTGTTGCCCGCGATCGCCGAGCGCGCATACATATCGGCCGACAACAGATGCAACAGCCAGTCGTCGACCGAGATCCGAAAGCTGGCCACCATGATCGCCATCGCCACCATCAGCGAAAAACTCGACAGCACGCCGCCCAGCGCGATCGAGGCCTGACTCGGCGCATTGGCCAGTCGCGCCAGCACCAGGGTCGCGACCGTCGATTTGGTCGATTTCGTTGTCACTCGGCCGCCGTAGCCGAATACGATGGCCGCCAGTCTGGGCATGAATGCGATGCCGCCAACCAGCAGCAGCGCCACCGCCAGATAACCGAACACCGGCAAATTCCACAGCGGTGGCAAGCGGGTGAACGCGGCGCCCAGCAACAGGCAGACGATGGCGGGCCACGGATTGGACAGCGTCGACAGGGCGCTTTCTTCGCCACCGGATTTCAGTGCAGGTGCCGGCTGGGCTCTAGCCGCTTCCCATGCCGGTGCGGCGCAGCCGAGCAAGGCAACGCCGCAGCCGAGCAGAAAGAACAGCGTCGCGGCGATCGGCGAGAACGGCAGCATCGGTTGCACGCCGGGAAAGTAGCCGCCGCCCAGATCGCTGCCGAAAAAATGCAGGGCCGCGGCAGCCAGCGCATACCCCAGTGCGATGCCGCACAACGAGCCGATCATGCCCAGCGCCGCACCTTCCAGCAATACCTGGCGCAGCAGCTGCGTGCGCGTCAGGCCGAGCACGCGCAGCAGCGCGAACTGGCTGCGGCGCCGGATCACCGACAGCGCTTGGGTCGAGAACACCAGAAATGCGCCGGTGAACAAGGCGACCAGCGCCAGTACATTCAGATTGACGCGGTAGGCGCGCGACATATTGGCGGTGCGGGCCTCCTGATCTGTGGTCTGCGTGACCATTAATTGACCGGAAAATTCTTGCGCCAGTGTGGCCTTGAAGGCGTCGCGATTGACGCCATCGCGCAGTTTCAGTTCGATTCGCGACAGTTGTCCAAGACGCTGAAAACGCCACTGCATGGCGCCGATGTCCATCACCGCGATGCGCTGCCCGGCGCGGGCACGCAGCAGCCCACCGGCCACGCGCAGCACGATGGTCTGGGTGCCGGAGCGCAATTTTATCGGGTCGCCCTGTTTCAGTCCGAGCCAGCTCATCGCGGCTGGCGACAGGAAGATCGCGTCGTCGGCCAAGGTGTCGAATGGCTTGTTCTCCGCCGGGATGCCGATGAAGTCGGGCGCGATGGCGGCCGCGCGAAACACGTCGAGGCCGAGGATTTTCAGCGGACTGGCGGCGTCCGGTAGCGTCGCATCCAGCTCCAGTATCGGACTGGCCAGGGCCACCCCGTCATGCTGCGCCAGTTGCGGATAAACCTTCTCGTCGAAGAACGGTTCCGCCGCGCGGATCTGCAGGTCGGACTGACCGGACAAACTCCTGGCGGCGGCAGAAAATTCATTGAAGGCGGCCGCATTGATCAGGTGGATCGCGAACCCCAGCGCAACACCCAGCGCAATCGCGCCGATCGCGACCAGCGCACGCGCCGGATGGGCGCGCCATTCGCCGAGCAGCAGCCAGCGCGACAGTAGTGGTAATGACGACAGCAGCGGAATTTGAGGCGGCGTTGTCATGTCAGACCGGGTGCAGGCCATCCATCCGCAACTCCAGGATGCGGTCTGCGGTCGCTGCCGCCGCATGCGAATGGGTCACCAGGATTGCCGACGCGCCGTTCGACTTGACCTCGTCGCGCAGCAGCATCAGTACGTTGTGGGCGGTGTCGGGATCGAGGTTGCCGGTGGGTTCGTCCGCCAGCACCAGCGCTGGTTTATGCACCAGTGCGCGGGCGATCGCGACGCGCTGCATTTCGCCGCCGGACAGCTGGCGCGGAAAATCGCCGCCGCGCCCGGCCAGACCGACCGCAGCCAGCATCTCGTCTGCGCGTTGCATCGTATGGCCGTTCAGCAGCAAGGGTAGCGCGACGTTTTGCTGCAAGGTCAGATGGGGTAGCACATGAAACGCCTGAAATACGAAGCCCATCTTCAGACGGCGCAAGCGCGTCGCCGCGTCATCGGCCAGCGCCGACATCGATACGCCGTCGATCAGGATCTCGCCGCTGTCGGGCGTGTCCAGTCCGGCAATCAAATTGAGCAGGGTCGATTTTCCGACCCCGGACTCGCCCATGATCGCGACATATTCGCCGGCTGCCAGCGTGTAGGCCAGGTCGGTCAGGACACGTCGTCGGTTCGCATACGACTTGGTGATGTGGCGCAATTCCAGCATCAGGCTTGCTTGCCATCGGTCATGGTGTCTGTTCTGGTCATTTTGTCATCATGCGGCGCAACGCAAAACTGACCGCGTCGACCATCGCGACCAGCAGCAGCATCGCGATGATCACCGTCGCGGCCCCCTGCATCTGGAACAGGGACAGGTGGAATTTCAGCATCTGACCAAGTCCGCCGGCGCCGACCACGCCGAGGATGGCGGCGGCGCGGATATTGTTTTCCCAGCGATACAGCGTGTACGACATCATCTGCGGCGCGGTCTGCGGCAATGCCGAATAAAAGAACGCCGCCATCGGTGGCACGCCATTGATGCGCAGCGTCGCTTCCGCGGCCGGCGGCACGTTTTCCAGCGCATCGGCGAACAAGCGCCCGAGTACGCCGGTGGTATGCGCGGCCAGTGCCAGCGTGCCGGCGAACGGACCAAGGCCGGCGGCGATCAACAGGATCGAGGCCCATACCAGTTCCGGAATCGCGCGCAACAGGTTGAGCAGCATGCGGGTCAGCGCGCGCGGCACGCGGCCGAAACGGCCGCCGGCGGGCAGGGCCAGCATCAGGCCGAGCACGGCAGCGATCACGGTCCCGAGCGCCGACATGGATAGCGTCTCGGCAGTCGCGACCGCGGTTTTCAGCAAGAACGCCGGCGCGATCTCGGGCGGCGCGAAACCGCGCAGGAACTCGGCAGTTTTTTGCGCCGCATCGGCGGTGAACAATTCGCGCCATTGCAGGGATAGTGAGGCAAAACTGGCAATCACCAGTGCCAGCAAGCCGGCAACCAGCACGATGGTGGAGTGTCGGACGGCGGGCGCGGGCGGCGCGGCCAGCCGGGGAGGGCGTTTCAGTTCCATGATTACCCCAACCGCCGACGCAAGAGCTTACTCACCACATCGGCGCCGGTCACCAGCAAAACGAATACCAGCAGCATGGTCGACACTTCGCCGCCGGCCAGCATTTTCAAGGATTCATCCATCCGTTGTCCGAGTCCGCCGGCACCGACGAAGCCCATCACGACCGAACCGCGGATCGCGCACTCCCAGCGATAGACCGTGTACGAAATCAGTTCGGTCGCCGCTTGTGGCAGCGCGCCATAGAACAGCGCGGCCAGGCGCCCGCTGCCATTGGCCAGCAACGCGTCGGTCGCGTGATGGTCGGACGATTCGAGGATTTCGGCATACACCTTGCCCAACATGCCGCAATAAGTCAGGGCAATCGCCAACACGCCGGCGGTCGGGCCGAGACCGACGATGCGCACCAGCAGCAGCGCCCACACCAGTTCCGGCACGCTGCGTAGCAGCACCAGCAGCCAGCGCACAGCTTGCCGGATCACGACTGCGCCGAGCTTCATGCGGCCGGTGCCGAGGCGCGAGATCGACAGCGATTCGGTGACCACCAGCGTCAGCGGAATCGCGCCCAGCAGCGCCAGCGTCAGTCCGGCGGTCGCGATCGCCACGGTTTGCCAGCTCGCCGCCAGCACCAGTTGCAGGAATTCGGCCGAATGCGCCGGCGGCACAAAAGCTGCCAGGAAGCGGCCGGTCGCGCGCAGACTTTGCGCGTCAAATAGCTGCCACGGTTTGAACTCGCTGGCGACCAGCATCGGCCACAGCAGGGCGATGCCGAGCATCAGTCCCATGATCCGGCCATGCCAGGCGGGATCGGGGTGTTGCTGGTCGGTTCGCAGTAATCGCATCGGCGTCAGCACGGAATTGTTCTGGATGCTAGAAGCAGTGCGGCACAATAATCGGCACTATATCCGGCACAATATCCGGCGCCATCGGTGCCGCAAATGCGGCCTCGATATCAGTGCTATCAGTTGCCTCAATCATGGCGTCGTGCGAATTCGCATACAGCGCCGCGATCATCGCGTCTGTGACTTCTTCGCGCCGTGCGTCGAACACGATACGGCCGTCGCGCAGGCCGACGATGCGGGCAAAGTGGGTGCGCGCCAGTTCGACCTGATGCAGACTGCAGACCAGCGTCGCGCCGCGCGCGGCAGCTTCCTGCTGCAGGGTAGTCAGCGTTTGCTGCGCCAATGTTGGATCCAGCGCCGACAGCGGTTCATCGACCAGAAATGCTTCGGCATTCGACACCAGCAGCCGCGCCATGGCACAGCGCTGGCGCTCGCCACCGGACAGCCGGTCGACCCGTGCATATAGCTTGTCCTGCAGATTAAATCGCGCCAGCGCGTCAAACGCGGCCTGCGGATCGGCTGGTCTGAGCAGCGATGCAAGCGCTTGCCACACGCTCCATTGCGGCAGGCGGCCGGCCAGCACCGCCGATACTACGCGCTGGCGTGGCGGCAGCGGTGGCGTTTGCGGCGCCAGGAACAGACGCCCGCGCAGCGCATGGCGCTGATGGTTGTTGAGCGCCCACGGCGACTGACCAAACACGCTGATTTCCCCATGCTCGGGCCGGTGCGCACAGGCCAATGTGTGCAGCAAGGTGGTCTTGCCGGCGCCGGACGGGCCGATCAACGCAAGCTGTTCGCCGCCTGCGATCGACAAGTCGATCTCGCGCAAGGCCAGTGCTGCGCCGGCGGCATTAGTCTGATGGCGTACCGATAAATTCTTAATGCAGAATGCGGTCATTTATTGGGAGTATCATTAAAAATACTCATTTATGCGCAATGATTATGCGCCGATAAAAAAATACTACCTGATGTATTAATGTTCGTGGCTCACCAGGAACACGCTGTAAGAACACTTTCGTTTTTGTCGCTGGACTAAAGCGCGCTGTTCGATTGAGTATGTCGGGGATCGATACCAATCGAACCGCCGACGCGCAAAGCGGATGATCATCACAAGGAGGCCTTCTTTTGCCAGTATTGGACGTTGGGCAATCCGGCAAAATGTGCGTCCGACGTCAGGAGTTCCCCGCCAGCAGCAAGAGCGCTGGCATACACCACAGCATCTGCCATCGCCAGCTTGTAGCGTGTGGATAAATCGGCAGCAGACAATGCTATCCGGGTATCGAGCGGTGACACAATACAAACCTCCGTGATGCCGATAACATCGAGCGCAGCTGCTTCATCCTTTTCGCGCAGGCACCACTTGTAGAGCTCAAACTGCACCAGTGTCGGCACGATCAGATTGGCACTGTCGCTCAGAAACGGGGCAAAATCTTCCGCCAGAACGCCATCGGTCAACCATTCAATCCAGCCACAGGTATCTACGACATGCATCAGCCAGGCTCTTGCGTACGGTCGCGCACATTGTCGGTGTTGGCGCCCTTGAACATGCCACGGACCGCGCTAATGTCGCGGCGCGGAATCATGATGATCGCGTCGCCTTTGGCAACAAACACGAATTGCTGGCCAGCCTTGAGTCCAAGGTCATCGCGAAATGCTTTGGGGATACCTATTTGAAATTTTTCGGTGAGGGTGGCGGCATGCATTCTTACTCCTTGATGATCGTTATTTGTTTGGTAAGAATACAGGTTGGTGCAGTCAAATTCAAGGCGAATCTTAGGGCGAGGGGGACTTCAAAAAGTTGCCGTATATTCACATTTGTTCGTATGATTCGTATCTGTTCAGACCGCAGTGACGGCGTGCATGGGTGGCGCACAAAGGGCTGTTCGCCCTGAATTGTCCGTTCGCCCTGCGTAGCGAAGGTACCTTGAATCCGCAGACCCTTCGATACGCCCTTCGGGCTACTCAGGGCGAACGGTCTGCTGTCTGCAACTAACACGGTGCACCATAGCGGGCTGAACAGTTATCGTTATTCTGAATCAGGTCGCCCATTGCGCTGCGCGCACAGGCGACTTGATGTGCGCTGCATATGGCGCTTCGTGCCCTTACTTCAACAGGCCGGCATTGCGCGCAGCCGCTTCGATCGCGGTGTAGTTCTCCGCCTTGGTCGGGATGAATTTGCTGGCGCGCTGCAGCTCCAGGATTTCCTTGCCTTGCGGTGTGTTCTTGTCCAGCGCGAGGAAGGCGTCGGTCAGTTTCTGGCGGATCACCGGATTCATGTCGGCGCGCACGGTCCAGTTGTAGTCGTAGTAACCGGGTGTTGTGTAGAACACGCGGACCTGGGTCGGGTCGACTTTCTTCTCGTTCACCAGTTTTTCCCACACCGAGATGTTCAGCGCGCCGGCATCGACCTTGCCGCCGGCCACTGCCGCCACGGTCGCGTCATGCGCACCGGAGAATGCGATGCGTTTCATATCGGTATCAGGATTGACCTTGGCTGCCAGCAGGAAGGAGCGCGGCATCAGGTGGCCGGAGGTCGACGATTCCGAGCCGAAAGTGAAGGTTTTGCCTTTCAGGTCTTCCAATTTATTGATGTTCTTGTCGGTGGTGATGAACACCGATCGGAATTTTTCGTCTTCGGCGCGCTGCACCAGCGGCACCACCTGGTTATTGCTGCGCACCTTGGCCTGCACGAAGGTGAAGCCGCCGAACCAGACCATCTCGAGTTTCTTGTTGATCAAGCCCTCGACCGAGGCGGCGTAGTCGGTGACGGGAACGAATTCGACTTTCATGCCGAGTTTTTGCTCCAGATAGTCGCCCAGCGGCTTGAATTTGCGCTGCAATTCGGTCGGCGCTTCGTCCGGAATGGCCGACACGCGCAATACCTGCTGCGCCTGGCTGTGCGCGGCCCCCAGCAGGGCGCCAACGGTGAGGGCGATCGAAACGAGCGATTTGAGCGGTTTTAGGGACGAATAAGCAGGAAAACGTAACATGATGTTATCTTTCTGTCAGGATTGAATTTGTTTTTTGACTAACAATGTGCCGATGCTAAATGATCAGGAAATTAACCGTGCCTTGATACAGGTAGTGGGCGTTGCGATTTAACCGCCCATAATAGCCAAAAACCAAGTGCTTCTGCAGCATTCTTCAAATTTGACCGATGCCGATGCCACCAATAGCCAAGCTCGCCGCCGCGCCGGCGGAATTTATCCAGCACCAACGCGCCAATGGCGCCGCCATTCGGGCCGAACTGTCAGCCGGTTTGATGGCGCCGCAGGCGCATACCTCGGCCAAATATCTGTATGACGCGCTCGGCTCCAAATTGTTCGAGGCCATCTGCGAGCTGCCCGAGTACTACCCGACGCGCACCGAGGCGGCTATTTTCGACGCGCATCTGCCGGACATCGCGCAATCGATCGGCGTCGGTGCGACCCTGATCGATCTCGGGGCTGGCAATTGCGCCAAGGCGGCGCGGCTGTTTTCGACCTTGCATCCGGTGCAGTACGTGCCGATCGATATCTCGGCCGACTTTTTGCGGGAAGCGCTGGAGCAATTGCAGCAACGGTTTCCGCATATCGAGATGACCGGCGTCGGCCTGGATTTTTCCAGCGCGCTGGACTTGCCGGATGCGGTGCGACATCAAAAGCGGCTGTTTTTTTATCCCGGCTCGTCGATCGGCAATTTCACGCCGCCACAAGCGCTCGCTTTCCTGCGCCGGCTGCGTGCCGCCTGCAATAGCAGCAGCGATGGCGGTGTGCTGATCGGTGTCGATCTGCTGAAGGAGCAGCAGATCCTGGACGCGGCCTACGACGATGCGCTCGGCGTGACCGCCGCCTTTAACCTGAATCTGCTGCGCCACCTGAACCAGTTGCTCGGTACCGATTTTGATGTGCGCGACTGGCGCCATCGTGCCGGCTTCAATGCGGCGCACGGCCGGATCGAGATGCATCTCGAAGCGCGCCGCGCACTCACCGTCAGCTGGGGCGAGCAGCGGCGCCAGTTTGCCCAAGGCGAGCGCATCCATACCGAAAACAGTTATAAATACACACAGCAGGACTTTGTCGCGTTGCTGGAGCAGGCGGGTTTCGGCGACGCGCGGGTCTGGACCGATTCGCGCCACTGGTTTGCAGTGATCCACGCGCGCGTGGTCTGACAGGAGGCGACGATGCCAATACCGATAAATACCAGCGCAGTGCGTCAGTTGCAGCCGCGCATGGCCTCCCAAGGGTCGCAATCGCCGCTGCAGCGGCGCTATCAGGCGGTGCGCCAGCAAACCATGGCGCTGTCCGGGCCGCTGTCCGACGAGGACTGTTGCATCCAGTCGATGCCCGACGCCAGCCCGGTCAAATGGCATTTGGCGCACACCACCTGGTTTTTCGAGACCTTTGTGCTGGAACGCGTCGAGCCAGCTTTCCGGCCGCATCATCCGGCGTTTCGGGTGCTGTTCAACTCTTACTACAACGGGGTCGGCGAAAAGCATCCGCGCGCGCAACGCGGCATGCTGACGCGGCCCTCGTTGGCCGAGGTCAGGGCCTACCGGCGCGACGTCGATCAACGGATGCTGGCGTGGTTGGGCAGCGCTGACTTCGACCCGACTGGCGCCGATGCTGCCCCGACCGCCGCCATCAGCGCTGGGATGGCCGCGCTGGTCGAACTCGGCCTGCAGCACGAGCAGCAGCACCAGGAGCTGATGCTGACCGACGTCAAGCACATGCTGTCGCTGAACCCCCTGCAGCCGGCGTACGCCGATCAGACCCCCAATAGCAAGGCGGGCATAGACGATGCGGCTGAGACTGGCGACTCACCGCCGCTCAACTGGTGTCGCTTCGACGCCGGTCTGGTGGAAATCGGTCACGACGGCAGCGGCTTTTGCTTCGATAACGAGCTGCCACGCCACCGTCAGTTCGTCGAAGGGTTCGCACTGGCGTCGCGCTTGGTAACGAATGGCGAGTTTTTGGCCTTTGTCGAAGCCGGCGGATATCAGAATCCTGCGCTATGGCTGTCCGACGGCTGGGATTGGGTGTGTGCGCAGCAATTGCAGCAGCCGTTGTACTGGCGCCGCAGCGGACCGGACTGGCAGGAATTCACGCTGCACGGTTTGCAGCCGCTGGCCTTGCAGCGGCCCGCGCACCACCTGTCCTTGTTTGAGGCCGAGGCCTATGCGCGCTGGGTCGGTGCCCGGCTGCCGACGGAAGCCGAGTGGGAGCGGGCGGCGCAATCGGCAGGTGCGCACGACGGAGGTGACCAACCCGGAGGTGCACAACTCATTCAACTATTCGGCAGCGCGTGGCAGTGGACCAGCAGCAGCTATGCGGCGTACCCTGGTTTTACCGTATCCGGTGACACGATCGGCGAGTACAACGGCAAGTTCATGATCAATCAGTACGTGCTGCGCGGCTCGTCCTGCGCCACGCCGGAGGGGCATGCGCGACCGTCCTACCGCAATTTCTTCCCCGCCAGCGCGCGCTGGCAGTTCAGCGGGATCCGGTTGGCAAAAACGATCTGAGGACGGCGGTCGTCAGATCGTTTTTTTATTGAACCCGCCTGCGACCCTCGGGTCGTTCCAGCGAATGCCGTAAGCTAGTATTTGGGATCGGCGTGGTGGATGCGAAGCGCATAACAGCCGACAAGTTCGCTCATTCACTCAAAACTCACATCACCCGAACCGGTGCGGCTGACATTGCGCTGGGCCGGTTTGCCGTCGACGTGGATGTCGCCGCTGCCGCGCAAGTTCAGGTTGACGCTCTGCTTGGCGTTGAGACTGGCGTCGCCGGAACCGAGCAGGTCGAGCTTGACGCTGTCGGATGGCAGCCGGCTGGCGTCGATATTTCCGGAACCCATGATTTTTGCAGCAAGTGCCTTGCTTTGGCCGGTGATGGTCATTTCACCCGAGCCGGTCAGGCTTAGCTCGACGTGGTCGCTATTGCCACCATTCAATTGCAGGTCGCCGCTGCCCAGGATGCTGGCGTTGATGCGTTTGTACTGGCCGACGACTACCGCATTGCCGGAGCCGCGCAGCGCCAATTGCAGTTGCTCGCCATTGAACCCCTTGACATCGGCATCACCGCTGCCCTGCATGGTCAATTGCTGCAGCGCAGGCAGCGTGAGTTCGACCTGCAGCGGCCGACGGGTGTGGATATTGAAACCTTTAAGGCCGATATGCAGGGTGTTGCCATCCTGTTCGGTGGTGATTTGAGGCAGCAATCTTTTTTCCGCGCGTACCGTCATCGATGGCGAATTGCCTTGCACCAGTTTCAGATCGACCGGGCCGTTCAGGTCGATGTTGACGATGCCAGCGCCGAGGGGCCGGGTTTCGGTCGCGATCACGCGCTCGGCCGCACTGATGGGAGGGTGACTGACGCCTTGCGCCAGCAGCACGTTGTAGCAGGCGCCGACCAGTACCGCCGCCACTACGGTGAGGGAGACGCCAATTTTGACCAGTGTTTGCATGTTTTTCTCCTTGATTTTTTGGCATCTCTATAAATCTACTGCGCGGCGCAATCTCGATTCTGTGATGCTCGCCGTACATGCGTACGACTGCGCTTCTCGATTCGACCTTGAGCCGCTCGCTACGATTTCTAGAGATGTCATATTGATAATTGTTGGGCGGATTTCCCGCCCGGGTTACGAATCGTGTCAGGCGTTTTTCAACATTGAATAGTTCATCATCACGTAGCGCTTGATACCGATCACGGTGTAGCGAGTGACCACCAGGCTGAGCAGGAAGATCGCGATGCCGCCGAAGATCAAGCCGACGCCTTGCCACGTCTGCGCACTCGTGCTCCATTGATCGTCATCGTTGCTGATACCGATGCTGAGCCGGCCAGATTCATGCTGCGGTTCGGCGCTCGCTGCAGTGGCGCTGACGGCGCCTGCCGCGCGCGTCGGCGTCGATTCCGCATTGATCTGCACACCGTAAGGGCCAAATTGCAGATGCTCGGATTCGCGCTCGACATTGGCGGCCGCGCTGGCCGCCTTGCCGCTATCGATGTGGATATCCTGGATCGAGCTATCGCCGTGATTGCTGTTGCTGGCGTCGATTCTGACATGGTCGAACGGTGCATTCATCACCAGTTCATCGACGCCCGACAGGCCACTGGCGGTCAGCGCAATGCCGCCGGCGAAGAATGCTGCAGCAATCACATAGGATGCAAACAACAGGGTCGAAAACACGAAAGCCGGGATCGCCATGAACAGGTTGAAAATCATCAGCCCCAGCAAGGACATCAGCAGACGCCACAGATTGCGCGGACTCTTCTGCTGGGCGAAGGCGTCCATATGCATGCTGGCTCGGAACTCGGCTGCCACTTTCTTCGGATCGCCCAGATCCCGTGCGACATCATCGGCGCCGCGACCGTATATGGCGCCGTCCATGAAGCGCTGCTCGTAGTCGGCAATCTTCCTGGCTACCACGTCGTCCGGCAGGCCGGACAGGCCGGCCCGCACGGCGTCGATGTATTCCTGTCTGGTCATTTTTTTTCTCCCTGGGGTGTGTCGAACGGGCTTATTTTTTTTATTTATTTTGCTAATTTATTTCGATCACTTACGCGTTGCGGCTGGCGCCCTGGTTTTTGGACTCAGGGGTGCGACCGATGGCATCGACGCCGATTTTTTCGGCCTTGCTCAGTCTCTTGCCGACGATCGTCACGGTGGGGATTTTCTCCATGGCAACCGCCAAATCCGGTTTCACCACGTCCACCACTGCTGGCGGCAGCGCGATGGTGACGGCGGCTGGTTGGCCGGCAATTACCGACAAGGTCGCCGCGCAGGCCAGACCGAGTGAGAACAGGGCAGTTGCCTTCATGTGTTGGGTAGCTTTCATGGCGTTCCTTTGGTTGCATGCGTTGGTGTATTGGTACTGTATGCAAAGCCAACCGGCGGCGCCCACGGAAAGCGACAGACTGCAATTTTTGGGGGCTGGATTACTTCAGGATGGGATTGTCTGCGGCGGTCGACGGATGGTTTCAGTGCGCCAGGCATGCGTCGTGCGAACAGGACGAGCGGAGCAGGCTGAGCAGAGCAATTGACAGCGATTTAAATGGCGATTGATGGGAGTATGTTGATAATTACTAATATTTTAATGCGAAAATAATAGTAAGTTGTATGAGTATGTGCAATGAAGGGCGCAAGAAAAAACGGCCTGCCGGCGCATAGCGCGGGCAGGCCGTTCAAACGGAGAAATACTGAGCTGGATGGCTACACTGCTGTCACGCGGCCAGCGCCTGCTCCCCTGAGCCCGTCATCGCAATCTGCCGGTTCACCGCGCTCAATACCGCCATGAACGATGCCGTCACGATATTGGCGTCGATGCCGACACCGAACAGGGTCGGGCCATTGTTCAGGCGCAGTTCGACGTAACAGGCGGCTTTCGCGTCGGCGCCGGCGCCGATGGCATGTTCGTGATAATCCATCAGCTTGATGTCGAGGCCAAGCGCGCTGACGAAGGCGTCGATCGGACCGTTGCCGTTGCCCTGTTGCGTGGTCATCTGGCCGTTGTGCGCTACGTCGATCTCGATATGGACTTGCTCGGTGCGCGCCGAATCTTCCGTCATCCGGTGACCGTGATACGCATACGAGGTGCGACCGTCCAGATAGTCGCGTTTGAAGATAGCGTAGATGTCGCCGGGTGCAACTTCCTTGCCGCTTTCATCGGTGACCACTTGCACCGCGCGCGAGAACTCGATCTGCAGACGGCGCGGCAATTGCAAGCCATATTCCTGTTCCAGCAGATACGCCATGCCACCCTTGCCGGACTGGCTGTTGACGCGGATCACCGCGTCGTAGCTACGGCCCAGATCGGCGGGGTCGATTGGTAAATAGGGCACTTCCCACATCGCATCGGCTTGTTGCTGGGCAAATCCTTTCTTGATCGCATCCTGATGCGACCCGGAAAATGCCGTGAACACCAGGTCGCCGGCATACGGGTGACGCGGATGTACCGGCAACTGGGTGCAATATTCAGCGCATTGGCGCACCGCATCGATATCGGAAAAATCGAGGCCGGGATGGACGCCCTGGCTGTACAGGTTCAAGGCCAGCGTGACCAGATCGACGTTGCCGGTGCGCTCGCCGCTGCCGAACAAACAGCCTTCGACCCGATCCGCACCAGCCATGATCGCCAACTCGGTGGCCGCTACTGCGGTGCCGCGGTCATTGTGCGGATGGACGCTGATGATCACGGAGTCGCGCCTTGCCACGTTGCGGTGCATCCATTCGATCTGGTCGGCGTACACGTTGGGGGTGCAGGATTCGACCGTGGCCGGGAGGTTGAACACGATCTTGCGCTCTGGCGTGGCCTGCCAGGTTTCCGCTACCGCGTCGCAAACTTCCTTGGCGAACTCGAGCTCGGTATTGCTGAACACTTCTGGCGAATATTGATAGCGCCAGGCGGTCTCGGGGCGGGCGTCGGTGATCTCCTTGATCAGGCGTGTACCGTTGATGGCGATCGCCTTGACCTCGTCTTTCGACATATTGAACACGATCCGGCGGAAGGCTGGCGCAGTCGCGTTGTACATATGCACCATGGCGCGCTTGGCGCCGCGTACCGAATCGATGGTGCGACGAATCAGGTCTTCGCGCGCCTGGGTCAGCACGATGATGGTGACGTCGTCCGGGATGTGGTCTTGTTCGATCAGCTGACGCACAAAGTCAAAATCGGTCTGCGACGCTGACGGAAAGGCGACCTCGATTTCTTTCAGTCCGATATTTACCAGCATTTCGAACATGCGCAGCTTGCGCTCCGCATTCATCGGCTCAATCAACGCCTGATTCCCGTCACGCAAATCGGTGCTCATCCAGATTGGCGGCGTCGTGATGGTGTTGCCCGGCCAGCTGCGGTCGGTCAACTGGATGGGCGCGAATGGGCGGTATTTGGTGGCGGGATTGGACAACATCATGATGAAACCTCGTTTGAAAAATGTGAGAGACGACAGGCGGCAGCGGTATGGCAGTGGCGATTGGTTGCCTGACGGCCACGTAACGCTAGGCCAGGCAACCGGTCGGTAGCGGTAGTAGCGCCAGCGCGCGCGCAAAAATCATCAGCGCGATGGTTTCGACGGTGATGAACGTTACGATAATCGACTTGAAGTGCATGGAGTGCTGCCTCGTACTGTCTACTGGTTTCAAACTGTGTTGGAAGGGTGGCGGTGGTGAAGCTTGGCGCCGGAACATCTACAACAGGGGAAATCAGAGCGTGCGTAGTAGCGGCGCTAGCAGGGAGCTGGCGCGCAATGGTAGTGCGGGTAGTGCGAGGGCACGAAGGGAGGCAGAAAACATGGAACGACTTTAAGAGATCAGCACCGGGTTTGTCAAGCGCGAATGCGCATTTTTCTCAAAAGCACGTCGGATATCCGCCGCATTTTCCAAAGGCCAGCCGCAATGACTGTCTTTTGTTTGCATACAGCAAAATGTTTGCCTTCCAGGCTGGGACTGGTGTTTTATTTTTAAAATGACAAATTTTCTTGTTCTCCGTAGCGCTCAGTGGCATGCATTTTCACGGTTTAAATGCTAAGGTAATTGTCCAATTTCAAAAATGCCTTGGAAAATCGATCCGCCGCGATCAGTTGGGGGCGCCGTCTGGCGGCCAAAGGTCCATTTTTCTCGAAGCAACTTTTTTCAAATTGCGGAAACCATCGGGCTTGCCGCAAGTCTTTTTATTATTGAGAGACGATATTGCGGGGCGAAATAGTTCGAAGCTTTGCGCTCGGTAAATTGCTTCCCCTTCATAAGCGCCATCATTCAATTGTCAGCACTGCGTTACAGTAAAAGAGCAAGCTGAGGTAGAGGTAGAACATATTTCATAGTTGCATCGGGTTATCGTCCACAGTTTATTTTTGGTAAAACCGGGGTGATTGACGTGATAAATGTGATTAAGCCGAAGATACTCCTGGTCAATGATCATGCGCCCACCCTGTTGGCGCTCGAGGCCCTGCTAACCAATGCTGTCGACGCGAACAGTTATGAAGTCGTGACCGCCAAGTCCGGTGACGAGGCGCTGCGCCATGTGTTGGCGCACCGGTTTTCCGTGATCCTGCTCGACGTCAGCATGCCCGGCATGGATGGCTTCGAAACCGCAGAGCTGATCCATTCGCGTCCACGCTCGGCTGCCACCCCGATCATCTTTATCACGGCCCATTACGCCGATGAATTGAATCGCCTGAAAGGCTATGAGCTCGGTGCGGTCGACTATCTGATCACGCCAGTCATCCCGAAAGTGCTGCTGAGCAAGGTGGCGGTGTTCGTCGAGTTGGCCAAGACCAACTTGCAGTTGGAGTCCAAGACCGAAGAGTTGGCCGAGCTGAACCAGGACCTGCAGGTGCAGCGGGTGCGCGAGCTCAAGCAAAACAACGAGGCGCTGGCGGCGGAAATCGTCGAGCGCCGCCAAGCCGAGGAACGCGCACATGAACTGGCGACCAAGGATCCCTTGACCGGCTTGCTGAACCGCCGCTCCCTGATTGCCAGTCTCGACCATGCCATCGAGCGCGCACACCGCAACAACGAACCGATTGCACTGCTGTTCCTCGACATGGACCGCTTCAAGTCGATTAACGATACGCTCGGCCACGATGTCGGCGACGAACTGCTGCGCGATGTCGCGGCCCGGATCATGGCATCGGTGCGCAAGTCGGACCTGGTGGCACGCCTGGGTGGCGATGAATTCGTGGTGCTGATGCAAGGCATGTCGACCTATCGGGACGTCGCCAAGGTCGCTGAGCAAATCGTCCAGGCCGCGACTCCGCCGTTCAAGGTGGGGCATCACCAGATCAAGACCTCAGTCACCATCGGCATCGGCCTGTTCCCGCAAGACGGCAATTCGACCCAATCGCTGATGCGCAGCGCCGACTTGGCCATGTATCACGCCAAGCAGGAGCGCAGGGGCAGCGTCCAGTTTTTTCATCAGGAACTGAATGCGCGCCTGCGCGAACGCGTGCGCCTCGAGCACGAACTGCAGCATGCGTTAGACGATAAGCAATTCGAGCTGTACTACCAGCCCAAGGTGGAGATCGGCAGCGGCCGCATCACCGGTTTCGAGGCCTTGCTGCGCTGGCATCACCCGCGCCTGGGCATCATCGGCGGCGCCGACTTCATCCCAGCGGCCTGCGACAGCGGCCTGATCATGCCGATCGGCGAGTGGGTGATCGCGACCGCCTGCGCCCAAGCGCGCCAGTGGCAGGACTCGAGTCCGGACCTGGCGGGTTTGCCGATCGCCGTGAACATCGCCATCCCGCAGCTAAACCACGAGCTGCCAGCCGTGATCAGTCGCGAGCTCGCCAGGCACGACATTGCGGCCTCCTGCCTACAGCTCGAAATCACGGAGTCGTTGCTGATCCGCGACCTGCAAAAAACGACCTCGGTGCTGGAAGACATCAGCGCAAGCGGTATCACGATCGCCATCGACGATTTCGGCACCGGTTATTCATCGCTGTCCGTGCTGAAGCTGCTGCCGATCGATATCCTCAAGATCGACCAATCCTTCATCTGTGATCTGGGCAAAGATACCAACGACAGCGCCATCGTATCGGCCATCATCAACATGGCGCACGCGCTGCACCTGACCGTGATCGCCGAGGGTGTGGAAACAGTCGCGCAGCTGGCGATACTGAAAGATCTCGGTTGCGATCAGTATCAGGGTTTCTTGTTCAGCGCGCCGCTGCCGGCAGCCGGCTTGGGCGACAAACTGTTGAATATGGCCAACAAGAAATTCAAGCGAGTCAAGGCAACATCCTTGCGCTACCAGCCGACATCGCATTAAGAATCGCATTAAAGATTGCGTTAAGCATCGTATTGACGCAGTCCCCGCGTCATCCATCGATGCACTGACAAGCGTCGGCAACCATCGATACCTTAAGGAAGGCGGTCTATGGACATGAAAAGCGACAAGATCGACGGCTTGGATGGCAAGCAACTGCTTGCCGCTTTGATCGCATTGAAAAAGGGCGATTTTTCGACCCGCATGCCGTCCGATTGGACCGGGCTGGCGGGCAAGATCGCCGATACGCTCAATGACATCATCGAGACGAACGAACAGATCGCCGCCAGCATTTCCAGCGTCAGCCAGATCGTCGGCCAGGACGGGCGCCTGACGCAGCGCGCCTCGCTGCCGCGCGGTTCGGGCGGGTGGACCACGATGATCAAGTCGGTCAATACCCTGATCGACGACCTGGTGCGTCCGACCACGGAGATGGCAAGGGTCATCGGCGCGGTGGCCAAGGGGGACTTGGCGCAGACCCTGTCGCTCGACGTCGACGGACGTCCGCTCAAGGGGCAATTCCTGCGTTCGGCGGCGACCGCCAACACCATGGTCAGCCAGCTCAGTTCGTTCGCCTCCGAGGTCACCCGCGTGGCGCGCGAGGTCGGCACCGAAGGCAAGCTCGGCGGCCAGGCCAAGGTCAAGGGCGTCGCCGGGACCTGGAAAGACCTGACCGATTCGGTCAATTCGATGGCAGGTAATCTGACCTCGCAGGTGAGAAATATCGCGGAAGTGACGACCGCCGTGGCGAGCGGCGACTTGTCGAAAAAAATCACGGTCGACGTGCGCGGCGAGATTTTGCAGCTCAAGGACACCTTCAACACCATGGTGGACCAGTTGCGCTCGTTTTCTTCGGAGGTTACGCGGGTGGCACGCGAGGTCGGCACCGAAGGCAAGCTCGGCGGCCAGGCGTATGTGCCCGGCGTCGGCGGCACCTGGAAGGACCTGACCGACAATGTCAACTTCATGGCTTCGAACCTGACCGGCCAGGTGAGGAACATCGCTGAGGTGACCACGGCGGTGGCGAACGGCGATCTGTCGAAGAAGATTACGGTCGATGTCAAGGGCGAGATCCTGCAGTTGAAGGACACTATCAACGTGATGGTGGACCAGCTGTCCTCGTTCGCCTCGGAGGTGACGCGGGTGGCACGCGAGGTCGGCACTGAAGGCAAGCTGGGCGGCCAGGCCCAGGTGCGCGGCGTGGCCGGTACCTGGAAGGACCTGACCGACTCGGTCAACTCGATGGCCGGCAACCTGACCGGCCAGGTGCGCAACATCGCCGAGGTGACGACGGCGGTGGCGAACGGGGATCTATCGAAAAAGATCACGGTCGACGTCAAGGGCGAAATCCTCGAGCTCAAAAACACCATCAACGTGATGGTCGACCAACTCAATTCGTTCGCCTCCGAGGTCACACGGGTGGCGCGCGAGGTCGGCAGCGAAGGCAAGCTGGGCGGCCAGGCCAACGTACCCGAGGTGGCGGGCACCTGGAAGGACTTGACCGACTCGGTCAATTCGATGGCCGGCAATTTGACCGGCCAGGTGCGCAACATCGCCGAGGTGTCCACCGCCGTGGCAAACGGCGACTTGTCGAAGAAGATCACGGTTGACGTCAAGGGCGAGATCCTGGAATTGAAGAACACCATCAACGTGATGGTCGACCAGTTGAGTGCGTTCGCGTCCGAGGTGACGCGGGTGGCGCGCGAGGTCGGTACCGAAGGCAAGTTGGGCGGACAGGCCTACGTGCCCGAAGTCGGCGGCACCTGGAAGGACCTGACCGACAACGTCAACTTCATGGCCTCGAACCTGACCGGACAGGTGCGTAACATCGCCGAAGTGACGACCGCGGTGGCGCGCGGTGACCTGTCGAAGAAGATCACGGTCGACGTCAAGGGTGAAATCCTCGAACTGAAAGACACCATCAACGTGTTGGTGGACCAGCTCAGCTCGTTCGCTTCTGAAGTCACGCGGGTGGCGCGCGAGGTCGGTACCGAAGGCAAGCTTGGCGGGCAGGCCAATGTATCGGGCGTGGCCGGCACCTGGAAGGACCTGACCGACTCGGTCAACTCGATGGCAGGCAACCTGACCGGCCAGGTGCGCAATATCGCCGAGGTGACGACCGCGGTGGCGAATGGCGACCTGTCGAAGAAGATTACGGTCGATGTGCGCGGCGAGATTTTTGAACTCAAGAACACCATCAACGTGATGGTCGACCAGCTTAATTCGTTTGCCTCCGAAGTGACGCGGGTGGCGCGCGAAGTTGGCACCGAAGGCAAGCTCGGCGGCCAGGCGCAGGTGCGCGGCGTCGGCGGCACCTGGAAGGACCTGACCGACAACGTCAACTTCATGGCCTTCAACCTGACCGAACAGGTGCGTAACATCGCCGACGTGACCACCGCCGTCGCCAGCGGCGACTTGTCGAAGAAGATCACAGTCGACGTCAAGGGCGAAATCCGCGAGCTGAAAAACACCATCAACGTGATGGTCGATCAGCTATCCTCGTTCGCGTCCGAGGTGACGCGCGTGGCGCGCGAGGTTGGCACCGAGGGTAAGCTGGGCGGCCAGGCCAATGTGCCGGGTGTGGCAGGCACCTGGAAGGATCTGACCGACTCGGTCAATTCGATGGCGGGCAATTTGACCGGCCAGGTGCGCAATATCGCCGAGGTGACAACCGCGGTCGCGAACGGCGACTTGTCGAAGAAGATTACGGTGGACGTCAAGGGTGAGATTTTCGAGCTGAAGACCACGATCAACGTGATGGTGGACCAGTTGCGTTCATTCGCGTCGGAAGTGACGCGCGTGGCGCGCGAGGTCGGCACCGAAGGACGGCTGGGCGGCCAGGCCAACGTGCCTGGCGCGTCGGGCACCTGGAAGGACTTGACTGACAACGTCAACTTCATGGCTTCCAACCTCACCGGGCAGGTCCGCAACATCGCCACCGTCACGACGGCGGTGGCGCGCGGCGATTTGTCAAAGAAGATCACGGTCGACGTCAAGGGCGAGATCCTGGAGCTGAAGGACACCATCAACGTGATGGTGGACCAGCTCAGCTCGTTCGCGTCGGAAGTGACGCGGGTGGCGCGCGAGGTCGGCACCGAAGGCAAGCTCGGCGGGCAGGCTCAGGTTGAAGGTGCCGCCGGCACCTGGAAGGACCTGACCGACAACGTCAATTTCATGGCGGCCAACCTGACGGCGCAGGTGCGCGGCATCGCCGGCGTCGTCAATGCCGTGGCGAACGGCGACCTGAAAAAGAAACTAACGGTCGCCGCCCAGGGAGAAATTGCAACTCTGGCCAATACCATCAATGAGATGACCGATACGCTCGCGGTGTTCGCCGACCAGGCTACCACGGTGGCGCGCGAGGTCGGCGTCGAAGGCAAGCTCGGCGGCCAGGCCAGTGTGCCGGGCGCCTCGGGCACCTGGAAGGACTTGACCGAAAACGTTAACCAGCTGGCAGCCAACCTGACCAACCAGGTGCGCGCCATCGCCGAGGTGGCGACGGCCGTGACGCGCGGTGACCTGTCGCGCTCGATCCAGGTCGAGGCGCGCGGCGAAGTGTCCTACCTGAAGGACAACATCAACGAGATGATCCGCAACCTGAAGGAAACCACGCAAAAGAATGCTCAGCAGGACTGGCTGAAGACCAACCTGGCGCGCTTCACCCGGCTGCTGCAGGGGCAGCGCGATCTGGAAGCAGTCAGCGCGCTGATCCTGTCGGAACTGGCACCGCTGGTGGGCGCGCATCACGGCATGTTCTATATGATGGATGCCGGCGTAGCGCGGCTGCGTATGATCGCCAGCTACGGCTTTCGCAAGATCAATGATTTCGGCACCTCGTTCCGTCCGGGCGAAGGCCTGGTCGGACAATGCGCGCGCGAGAAGCAGCGCATCTGGCTCACCAACGTGCCGAGGGATTACGTCCTGGTGTCGTCCGGCATGGGCGCTGCGCCGCCGACCAATATCGTCGTGCTGCCGATCCTGTTCGAACAGCAGGTCAAGGCGGTGATCGAGATCGCCTCGCTCGACCGGTTTACCGACACGCATCTGTCCTTCCTCGACCAGCTGATGGAATCGATCGGCGTGGTGCTCAACACCATCGAAGCCACCAGCCGCACCGAAAGCCTGCTGACGCAATCGCAATCGCTGGCCAACGAGTTGCAGCAAACCAATCAGGAGCTGGCGGAAAAAGCGCGCCTGCTGTCCGAACAGAACAGCGAGGTCGAACGCAAGAACCGTGAGGTGGAACAGGCCAAGCTGGCATTGGAAGAGAAGGCGACCCAGCTTGCGCTATCGTCCAAATACAAGTCCGAATTCCTGGCCAACATGTCGCATGAACTGCGCACGCCGCTCAACAGCCTGCTGATTCTGGCGCAGCAGCTGTCCGACAATCCCGACCACAATCTGTTGCCTAACCAGGTCGAATTTGCCAAGACAATTTACGGTTCCGGCAGCGATCTGCTGACGCTGATCAACGATATCCTGGACTTGTCGAAGATCGAGTCGGGTACCGTCACGCTCGAGGTTAGCGACTACAAGTTCGAGAGCCTGCGCAAATACGTCGAGCGCACCTTCCGCCACATGGCGAAGGCCAAGAAGATCGATTTTTCGGTCAGCTTGTCGGATACCTTGCCCGAGTCGATGATGACCGACACGACCCGGTTGCAGCAAATCCTCAAGAATCTGCTGTCCAACGCCTTCAAGTTCACGCATCGGGGTCAGGTGTCGTTGTCCATCGCCATGGTCAAGAGCGGGTGGTCGGTCGACCATCCCAATTTATCCCGGGCCGGCGCGGTGATGGCATTTTCGGTCACCGATACCGGCGTCGGCATTGCGGCCGACAAATTGCAGCTGATCTTCGAGGCGTTCCAGCAAGCCGACGGCGGCACCGCGCGTAAATACGGCGGTACCGGGCTCGGCCTGTCGATCAGCCGCGAGCTGGCGCGCTTGCTCGGCGGCGAGATTCACGTCTCGAGCGAACTGGGCGAGGGCAGCACCTTCACCCTGTTCCTGCCTTACCACGCCGGCGATTTCGTGAATTACGATTTAGGCCAGGTGCCGAAGCATGCGCCGGTAACCAATACTGCGGTCGTATACTCGCGCAACACACGGGCGGAAGCGGGCCGGGGAGCGGCGGCGCAGGTGATCGAGAAGGATGGCGAGTTGGACGGTGCGATGGATGACGCCATGGACGGCACGATGGATGCCACCTCCGCGGCGACGCTGCCGGAAGAGCCGGCCTTCGACGATCGCCGTTTCGTCGCCGCCGGCGATGCGACGGTGCTGATCGTGACACCCGATCCGAATCTGGCCGACGTCCTGCTCGACTACGCGCGTGAGCGGAACTTCAAGGGCATCGTGACGCTGCAGGGCGATTCTGCCCTGCCATTGGCGCGCGACTATCTGCCGACCGCGATCTTACTCGATATCGACTTCCCGGACAGCGATGGTTTTACGATCCTGGACCGCTTGAAGCGCGATCCCGGCACCCGCCATATCCCAGCCCATATCCTGTCCAACCGCAAGGAGCGCGAGACGGCGTTGCGCGAGGGGGCGATTTCGTATCTCGACAAGCCGATCGGCCCGGATCGGCTCGGCGAGGAATTCAATTTCATCCAGCAATTCCTGGTGCGTACCGAGCGCAGCCTGCTGGTGGTCGAGGACGACGCGGCCCAACGGGAAACCATCGTCAAACTGATCGGCGACGGCGACATCCGCATAGTCGCCGTGGCGACCGGACAGGAAGCGCTGGATGCGCTCAATACCTCGCGTTTCGACTGCATGGTGCTCGATCTGTCCTTGCCCGACATGAGCGGGTTTGACCTGATCGAGGCCACCGCAGCCAGCTTCGGTTACAAGCTGCCGGTTGTCATCTACACCGCCAAGGAACTGAGCCATGAAGAATCAGCCCGCCTGCAGCGCATGGCCAAGACCATCGTAATGAAGGACGCGCGCTCGCCCGAACGCCTGCTGCGTGAGACCGCGCTGTTCCTGCATCGCTCGACCGCCAACCTGCCCGATATGCAAAGACGCATCCTGGAGCAGATCGACACCACCGACAGCGGCCTGGCTGGTAAAAAAGTGCTGATCGTCGACGACGATTTGCGCAACATCTTTGCCTTGACCTCGGCGCTGGAAAGGCAGGGCATGGAAGTCCTGTATGCCGAAAATGGCAGAAGCGGTATCGACGTGCTGCAACAGAATCCGTCGATCGAGATCGTGCTGATGGACATCATGATGCCCGAGATGGACGGCTACGACACGATGCGCGCGATCCGCAAGATCCCGCAATTCAAGTCGCTGCCGATCATCACCCTGACTGCCAAGGCCATGAAGGGCGACCGCGACAAATGCACCGCCGCCGGCGCCTCGGATTACATCACCAAGCCGGTCGA
Organism: Pseudundibacterium arcticum; assembly: GCF_042646465.1. Lineage (NCBI taxonomy): Bacteria > Pseudomonadati > Pseudomonadota > Betaproteobacteria > Burkholderiales > Oxalobacteraceae > Pseudundibacterium > Pseudundibacterium arcticum. The sequence continues at coordinate 13,267 of NZ_JBHRTP010000024.1, read as the reverse complement.
TATTCCGCAGTTGCTGTCCTTGATGCGGGTGTGGCTGTACAAATAGCCGATCAACATCGCCGCCGCTGGGCTTTGCAACCAGCGCCGGATTTGACGGAATCGGCGCGATGTCGCGACCGTATGGTGGCGTTCAGAATGACGTTTACTCGATGAGGTGAAATATGACCGACCCGCAGAAAGATACTGCCACCAAGCACGAACTCGACCGACTGACCGCCGAATTCTTTCGGGCCGTCTCATTCGAAGAGGGTGAATCGCCTCCGTACAATGACCTCTACGCGCTGTTCATTGAGCCTGGGCTACTGATCAAGAACAGCGGGGCAGCGCCAGAGATATCAAGCGTGCGGCAGTTCATTGAGCCTCGCCGGGCGCTGGTCAACTCCGGTGAATTGACCAGCTTCCGAGAGGTGGAGCTGTCTGAAATCACGGAACTGTTCGGCAACGTGGCGCATCGCCTTAGCGTCTACGCGAAGTTCGGCACCGTTAAAGGCGTTCCGTTCGAGGCTCGGGGCATGATCTCGACGCAGTTCATCATGACTCCTGCAGGTTGGAAGATGAGCGCCATGGCGTGGGACGACGAGCGCCCCGGCCTCACAGTACCCGAGCGCTACACCGCATCGCAACGAAGCGGATCTTGATGATAGCCACGCTCGGCACCATGACACCCAAGCTTGCCATCGGGCGGAAAAACTGCCGTTGCGGCGGACACCCGGAAGCCCGCCGCTGAACTTAACGGAAAGCACCATGCATTTTTAATGCTGCATCGCTCAATTTGTTTCAATGGGGGAGATATGAGTACCAAAATTTTTGTGAATCTGCCGGTAAAAAGCCTCAATGCATCAGTGGAGTTTTTCACCAAACTTGGTTTCAGTTTTAATCCGCAATTTACCGATGACACAGCCACCTGCATGATCGTGAGCGAAGAGATATTCGTCATGCTACTTACTGAAGAAAAGTTCAAGACCTTTACTCCGAAGGAAATTTGTGACGCAAAGAAATACTCAGAAGTGCTTGTGTGTTTGTCTTTGGAGCGTCGGGACACGGTCGATGAAATTGTTCGCAAAGCAGTCGCCGCTGGCGGCACAACTTACAAAGAGCCGCAAGATCACGGATTCATGTATGGACATGGCTTTCAGGATTTAGATGGCCATATTTGGGAACTAATTTATATGGAACCAAGCTCGATAAAACAAGCTTGAAAATGCAATGAAAAAAAACGTTAACACCCACCCGTCAACCGGACTGTCCAAACGCTGCGCTTGTCAGTTCTGTTCGTGCTGCGCACTCCGGTAGCCGGTTACTTCTAACGTCAGATGACGGCATGGGGCAGGGAATGGACAACAACTATCAAGAAATGTTTGACGCGCTCGATGTTTGTTACGACAAGGCATTGGTCATGCCGTGCTTGGTGCTAATTTACACAATCATCGATTCAATCAGCTGGCTTGCGTATGGCGCCTGCGAGCAAAGCTCGAAGAAGCGGTTCATTCTTTGGGTAGAAAAGTATTACCTTGGTCGTCTTGAGGGAAGCTGTGATTCGATTGATCTGTATGCTGCAAGATGCTCAATTTTGCACGGTCTGTCTTGGGAATCTAACCTAACCAAGGACGGCAAGGCCAAGCGTCTTTTTTACGCAATTGGAAGGAACGGGAAAAAACCAGGAGAACTTGATACGCGCATATGGTCCCAAGATCAGGTAGCCAGCATGCAAATTGACAGCATGATCTCGTCGCTCAAGCTTGCTATGGCATGCTTCTTTGAAGATGCAAAGAAAGACGATGTCTTGAGCCAAAGATTGGAAAATACCGATGGGCAGATAGTTGGAATGATAAGACTCGAGGATTAGGAGAAGATGGTTTCCGCCTTGATGGCGGCCCAGCCATCCAGCTAGTCGTATATTGACACGCCCGGCTCACCGGGCGTGTCCGCTCATCTCGAACATTGAGGCTGTATTTCGGTTCCCCCGCATGCACCGGTCATCCCCATTCTTACGCGACGCTGAAAGCGCAAGCTAGGCAACAACCTCAACGCGCGGCGCCCCATCCTTCATCTCGCCGATCACGGCGGCATGCGCAAATCCTCCACGGGCAAACAGCGCCAGCACATCATCTACCGAATCGGCGTCGCACGATACCAGCAAGCCGCCCGAGGTTTGGGGATCGGTCAGCAGCATTTGCTGCGTTGGCGTGATGGCGGCGTCCAACACCACGTCGTGACCATAGCCGTCCCAGTTGCGGCCTGATGCGCCGGTGATGTAGCCGGCTTCGGCCAGTTGCTGCACGCCGGGCAGCAGCGGAATTTGCGACATGTTCAGTTTGGCGCTCAATCCCGCGCCGCGCGCCAGTTCCAGCAGATGGCCGAGCAGGCCGAAGCCGGTGACGTCGGTCAGTGCGTGCACACCGGGCAATTCGGACAAGGCCTTGCCGGGTTTGTTGAGCTTGGTGGTGTTGGCGATCATCGCCGCGTAACCATCGGCGTCCAACGCGTCCTTCTTTAACGCCGCCGACAGGATGCCGACGCCCAGCGGCTTGCCCAGGATCAGCTTGTCGCCGGCCTTGGCGTCAGCATTGCGCTTGACCTTGGACGGATGCACCAAGCCCAATACCACCAGGCCGTAGATCGGCTCGACCGAATCGATGGTGTGGCCGCCGGCGATCGGGATGCCGGCTTCGGCGCAGATCGCTTCGCCGCCCTTGATGATTTGGCCGATGACCTCGACCGACAGTTTGTTGATCGGCATCCCGACCAGCGCCAGCGCCATGATCGGCGTGCCGCCCATCGCGTACACATCGGAGATCGCGTTGGTGGCGGCGATACGGCCGAAGTCAAATGGGTCATCGACGATCGGCATGAAAAAATCGGTGGTCGCGATCAGCGCCTGTTCGTCGTTGAGCTTGTAGACGGCGGCGTCGTCGGCCGTTTCGATGCCGACCATCAGTTCTTTCGGAACCGGGAAACCGCTCGAATTTTTCAGGATTTCAGCCAGCACGCCGGGTGCGATCTTGCAGCCGCAGCCGCCGCCGTGTGAAAAAGAGGTGAGCTTGATTTGCGGTTCGGTGATCGTGTTCATGGGCAGATTCCTTCATTGTTTGACGAGATTATCCACTAACTGGAGTAAGGCTGCCTGTTCCCGCAGCGGCGAAAACAAGGGTGCACGCGCCGCACATCGCTGTTGTAGCCGCGCGTAGAACGTCGGGTCCGCCAGCGCGCGTTCGACCAGTGCCGCCAGGGCCGGACTGTCGCCGACCGGGAAATAGCCGGCGTAGTCGTCGCCCAGCATGCCGCGATTGCCCGGGATGTCGCTGGCTAACACCGGTACGCCGCTGGTGATAGCTTCAATGATGACGTTGGCACCGCCTTCCATGATCGATGTAATGATCATCAGATGACTGCGCTTCAGGCGCTGCCGGGTCGCCGCATGTGGCATATTGCCGAGCCAACGGTAGCGCCGGTGCTGGTTCTGGGTCAATTCTGCCTGGTCCTGCAGGGCGGGTGTGAGGGCGCCGCCTATCTGCCACAGCCGGATCGACGGCGATGCGACCAACGCCGCCGCGCGCATGAAGGTCAGCGGATCCTTTTCGTCGCGTAAATGGCCGATCGTCACGACATCGAAATGCCGGGTCGCAGCGCTGCGATCGAGCGGTGTCAGCGGACGGGCCGACTGATGAATCACCCGCGCCTTGTTCCGCACAGCCGGCTTCAGTTCGTCCAATCCTGCCTCCTGCAGCACGATCAACCTGGTCGCCAGTTGCAATGAACGCTGCGCATCGGCATCGTGACGGATGTCGCGATACAGATCGGTGCCGGTCAATACCAGCACCAGAGGCAGGGTGGGATGCGCCGCGGCAAATGCCGCTATCGACACCGCCGATCGTCGCGCGTGCAATGCAATCATCAGATCACATGGCATACGATCCCATTGCGTCATCAACGTCACGCGGTAGTGTGCGCGCAAGAAATGCGCCCAGCGGCTGGCGGTTTGCCAGTTACCGTTGTTGGCTTTTGCCGATGCCGGGCTGATAATGATGATATGGATTTTAGTCATTTGCCTGAAACAAATTGCATGAGACCGATCCGTATCGAATCACATTGAATCGTGCTGAATCGTGCTGATTAGAGGCATTCCCATCGCGCATCCCAATCTCATTCCAATGTCACCATGACCGATAACACTGCTACGAACTGGCTGGATCATTCTTTTCGGCATGCTTCGCCGGAACAGCTCGCAGATTGTCTGCAGGACGCGCGAAATTATACTCTTGCGTTGTTTGATTGCTTCCTGGCGGCCGGGCTGGATGCATCCGATAAAGTACCGATACTCGAGATCATCAATCCGCCGCTATGGGAACTTGGACATATCGCCTGGTTTGCAGAATGGTTTGTGCTGCGCGAAGCACAATCAAGCCATCCGGCTGCAGCGCAACGCCCGTCCTTGCTGACCAAGGGTGACGACTGGTTCGATTCGAATACGGTACCACACCGGGCGCGCTGGACGCTGGATTTGCCGCGCGCCGGCGCGCTGAAGACCTATTGCCGCGAAGTGCTCGACCGCGTGCTCGACAAACTGTCTCGCGCAACGGACGACGACCGGGGTCTGTACCCATATCGCCTGGCGCTGGCGCATGAGGACATGCATGGCGAGGCATTTGCCTACACCTTGCAGACCTTGAATCTGGCGGCACCCGAGTCGCTGGCCAATCACGCTACGCGGTCCTGGGCACAGGGCGAGATCCGCTTTCCGGGCGGCACCTTGCAACTGGGCAGCCAGCCCGACGACGGCTTTGTGTTTGACAATGAAAAGTGGGCGCATGCGACGTACGTGCCGGCCTTTGGCATCGATTCGACCCTGGTATCGAATGCCCAGTTCGCGGAATTCGTGGCCGATGGCGGGTACCAGCGGGTGCAGTTCTGGTCCCCGGCCGGACGCACATGGTTGATGCAGCAGGAGCGGTCGGCGCCGCGTTATTGGGAGCGTGACGCCCAAGGCTGGAACATCGCGCGTTTCGGCAGGCGGGCAGCCTTGCCGCAGCGTGAACCGGTGCGGCATATCAGTTTGTTCGAGGCACAGGCTTATTGCGTGTGGTTAGGGCGTCGCTTGCCGACCGAAGCAGAGTGGGAATGGGCGGCGACGTCGGGACACGCGGCGTTTCGCTGGGGCGATTTATGGGAATGGACCGCCAGCCGGTTTGAGCCTTATCCTGGATTCTCAGCCGATGCCTATCGCGAATATTCGGCGCCATGGTTCAGCTCCCATCAGGTGTTGCGCGGTGCGTCGTTTGCGACGCAGGGGCGGATGCGCACGCCGCGCTATCGTAATTTTTATTTGCCGCAGCGCGACGATATGTTTGTCGGCTTCCGGACCTGCGCCCTGTAGCCACGCTCCACATTGATCGACGAAAAAAAAGCGACCGTCGGAACGGTCGCTTTTTCGTTTGCAGAGGTGCAACTCAGTGATTAACGATCACCATAGCTGCGACCGCTATCGGAACGGCCGCGGTAACCACCGCCGGCGCCGGCGCCATCACGACGTGGGGCTTCACCTGGTTTGCTGAAGGTGCGCTGGCCCGGCTTGTTGTTGCCGTATCCATTGCCATTGCTGTTGCCGCCGCCAGTGCCTTCGCTGCGGTTGGCACCGTAACCGGCGTTGCCGGTGTTGCCGCGATAGCCGCCGCTGCGATTGTCGCCTGGCTTCCAGCCGCTAGGCTTGCTGGTCGGACGCGATGCAGTTTTCTTCGGCTCGAAGCCTTCGATCACATTGACAGGAATCAATTGCTTGGTGAAACGCTCGATCCGCTTGACGTTCATGCCTTCGGCGTGATTCACCAGCGATACCGCGACGCCGTTGCGGCCGGCACGGCCGGTACGACCGATGCGATGCACGTAGTCTTCAGGAAATTTCGGCAGATCGTAGTTGAACACGTGGGTAATCGCCGGTACGTCGATACCGCGCGCCGCAACGTCGGTTGCTACCAGAATGCGCACATTGCCGCGACGCATGCCGTCGAGCGTGCGGTTACGCGCGCCCTGATGCATGTCGCCGTGCAGCGCGGCGGCAGCGAAACCGGCGATGTTCAGACGGTCGGCGATGGTGTCGGCGTCACGTTTGGTCGCGGTAAATACCACGGCCTGATCCAGCGTTTCATCGCGCAGCAGGTGGTCGAGCAGGCGATTCTTGTGCGACAGATCGTCGACGAAGTGCACGCGTTGCTGGATGTTTTCATGCTTGGTGGCCGAACCGGCGATCTGGATCACCAGCGGATTGGTGGTGATGCGGCGTGCCATGTTGCCGACTACGCCATCGAGCGTTGCCGAGAACAGCATGGTTTGACGCGTGGTCGGTGTCGCTGCGACGATTTTTTCGATGTCTTCGATAAAGCCCATGTCAAGCATGCGGTCGGCTTCGTCCAGCACCAGGATTTCCAGTTGCGAGAAGTCGATCTTGCCCGATTCCATGTGGTCGATCAGACGGCCAGGGGTCGCGACCAGAATTTCCGGATTACGCGCCAGCAATTGCATCTGCTTCGGGTAAGGCATGCCGCCCAAAATCGATACTGCCTTGATGCGGCGCAGGTGGACGCCGTATTTGTCGGTGGCGGTAGTCACTTGCAGTGCCAGTTCGCGGGTCGGGGTCAGCACCAGCATCTTCGGCTGTGCCGCTTTGAAGCGCGGACGGTCGCCGCGGGCACGGGCCGACTGGCTTTCCTGATTCGGTGTTTTGCCGGCAGCCGATGCGGCCTCGGCGGAAGCGAATTTATGCAACGCCGGCAGCATGAATGCGGCAGTCTTGCCGGAGCCGGTTTGCGACGATACCAGCAGGTCGCGGCCTTCAATGGCCGCTGGCACTGCTTGTGCTTGAACTGAGGTCGGTTTGGTATAGCCAGCCTCGGTAAGAGCTGTAAGTACGGACGCGTGCAGGCCTAGTGATTCAAAAGTCATTATTTTCTTTCGTAAAATCGGCGTTCATGCAAATGTGCAGAACGCAAAATAGCAACGCCAACCAACGAAATGACTCAGTGAAAGAAATTTCGGCACAAAAGCTTTGCGCCGGGACGGTGTCAAGGTCGACACACAAGGCGGGAGGGCTTTATTAGCGGCATCCATCAGGATGCGCCAAGGCTTGCGAAGCTGCTAGTGTTATTGTTGTACGCCGTCAAATAAGAATATTGCAGCGCACAAACCGAACTATACAGCATTTTTACCGGATGTGCAGCATTGTGTCGTGTTGCTTTGCTGTGCATCCGGGGTTCACGCTGGGAAACCGGTGTTGTACGACAGTACGGATGCGCTAATTTCCGTTAAAGCATCCGTACTTCGTACATTATGACGTTATTCTCCCATTCCGCCGAAGACGTGCGAGAAGCCGCCGTCGACATAGGTAATTTCGCCGGTAATGCCGCCAGCCAGCTCCGACAGCAGGAAGGCAGCGGTATTGCCGACCTGTTCGATCGTGACGTTGCGGCGCATCGGCGCGTTTTGTTCGACGTAGCTCAGGATCTTGCCAAAATCCTTGATGCCGCTGGCGGCCAGGGTCTTGATCGGGCCGGCCGAAATGGCGTTGACGCGGATGCCTTTCGGGCCGAGCGACGCGGCCAGATAGCGCACACTGGCTTCCAGCGACGCCTTGGCCAGCCCCATCGTGTTGTAGCCGGGGATGATGCGTTGCGAGCCGAGATAGGTCAGGGTCAGCAGCGCCGAATCCGGACGCAGCATTGGCTGGGCGGCCTTGGCCATCGCCGGGAAGCTATACGCCGAAATATCGTGCGCAATCTTGAATGCCTCGCGCGACAGACCGTCCAGAAAGTCGCCGGCGATCGCCTCGCGCGGCGCAAAGCCGATCGAATGCACCAGTCCGTCCAGCTGATCCCAGGATTTGGCGAGATCGGCGAACAATGCGTTGATTTGCTCGTCGCTGCCGACATCACAATCGAAAATCAGGTCGCTGCCGAACTCCTGGGCGAAATCGGTGGTGCGCTGTTTGAAGCGCTCGCCGACATAGGTGAACGCCAGTTCAGCGCCTTCGCGCTTGCATGCCTGGGCGATGCCGTAGGCAATCGAACGGTTCGACAGCAAGCCGGTGATGAGGATTTTTTTGCCTTGCAAGAATGCCATGAATGACTCCAGATGCTACCGCGGATGATGCACCAGCTGCCGATCGCGATGACTGACAGGTCGCGCAGGCAATCGGTATGGCTGTGTTTGCGGTATCGGTTTTTCTTCGAAATGTGGCCCTGTGCGCAGATGCGGACAGGGCCAGATTGTAGGGTGTCTGTGCGGCGGCGGCAAGTTTCGGCGCCAGCCGAGTCAGATATGCTGCTGCCTGGGACTAGCCGCGGGGGGCAACTTTGACGGAGGCGCTCTTCGCGTTGCGGCCGGACTTGCCTTGCGCGACGTCGGTTTTACCACGCTGCGCCTTGCCGGCCGCGATCCGGCTGCCGCCATGCTTGCTGCGGGCGACGGCGACCTGCAGTTGCAGGCTCTGGCCGCTGGACACGGCATCGCGATTGAGTCCGTTCCAGGACTTGACCTGTGCCACGCTGACTTTGTAGCGGCGGGCGATCGACGCCAGCGTGTCGCGCTTGCCGACCTTGATCGTGATGCGGCGGGTTTCCGGAGCATCGCGCTCGACCGCCATGGTCGCGCTATCGGCCAGTTCCGGCGCGATATCCTTGTCGGCTGACAAGGCGGTTCTCGGTACCAGGATGGTGGAGCCGGCTTTCAGCAACATCTTCGGCGGGATATTGTTAACTTCGCGGATTACCGCCGGCGTGGTACCGAACTTGGTGGCAATTGCCTCGATCCGCTCACGCGCGCCGGTGACCGTATGCGAGGTCCATGAAGACAGCGCATGGCCCCATTTGGACAGGTTTTGCTTGAACTTGGCGGCGTTGCTTTCCGGCAGCAGGATCTGGGTTTGGGCTCCGCCGGTGATGACCGGACGATTGAACTGCGGGTTCAGCGCCTTGAATTCGTCCAGCGACAATTCCGCCAGCTGTGCCGCCACCTTGACATCGATATCGCGGGTCTTGCCGATAGTGATGAAATAAGGCTGATTGTCGACCTTGGGCAAGGTGACGTGGTACTGGTCCGGATGCGCGATGATGTTTTTCACCGCCTGCAGCTTCGGCACATAATTGCGCGTTTCTGCCGGCATCAGCGCCGACAGACTGTTGAAATCGGTGCCGAGACCGGCCGCCTGGTTCTTCTTGACGGCGCGTTGCACCGAGCCTTCGCCCCAGTTATAGGCCGCCAGCGCCAGCTGCCAGTCGCCGAACATGCCATACAGTTTTTGCAGATAAGTGAGCGCCGCATCGGTCGAGGCCAGCACATCGCGCCGCTCGTCCTTGAACATGTTTTGCTTGAGCTTGAAATCGCGCCCGGTCGACGGGATGAATTGCCACATGCCGGCCGCCTTCGCGCTGGAGAAGGCCTGCGGGTTGAAGGCTGATTCGATGAACGGCAGCAATGCCAGTTCGGTCGGCATATTGCGCTTTTCCAGCTCCTGCACCACGTGGAACAGATAGCGCGACGCGCGGGTGGTGGTGCGCTCGATGTATTCCGGGCGGCTGCTATACCAGTCGGTCTGATTCGTGACCAGCTGGTTTTCAAGATCAGGGATGGCGAAACCCTTGCGAATGCGGCCCCAGACGTCGACTTCCTCGACGCCCAGTATTTCGGTGCTGGCATCCTCGGGGTCCAGCGCCAGCGGCGCATTCGGGTTATTGCGCAGCGCCGGATCGATCGATCCCAGGTTGGTGCTCCAGCCCAGCGGCGGCATGCTGATATCGTTAGCCAGACTGATTGCAGGAGCGCCGACAACCAATAACGCCAGTGCCAAAGTCTTGATCTTGAAAGAATGCATTGCTTCTCCATTGATGCCGGACCGCAAGCGACGGACCGGTGAGGATAATCTGCAGAGTGTACGGAAAGGACTTTCCACCCGTCAAGAATTATTACAAATCAATGACTTACCAATTTCTTAACTGCTTATTTGGCTGCTTTTTTTAACTGCTTTTTAATTGCTTATCTGCCTGCTTGATACGCGGGTAAACAGTGGCGCGCGGGGTACCGGGACAGGCGCCGATCGGTTCCGTTTGAGGGCGATCCGGGACGGGTTATCCGACGCGGCGATCGACGCAAAACCGCTTGCAACGCCTGCCTGAGCGCTGCGGCAACGCGCGTCGTAATCCCGGCCAAATGAACAATACTGGCCAGTATGCCAAAAAACCAGCACTTCCCGCAATGAATGCAATGGTGTTGACTATAAACTAGCCCGAGTATATAAAAAAACAAGTGCCGCGGCACTTGTTTGTGATCAACATCAACAGAAAACCGGCGCACGGTCAGCGGAAATTGTTTTTCCATTCGCGCAACGCGGCGAAGGCGGCGACCGGTTCCTGTGGCGTCCGGTGCAGGCGTCCGGCCGCGATCAGGCGCGCGATGATCGCCGGTTCACGGTAGCGCAGGAAGGGATTGGTGGCCTTTTCCAGTCCAATCGATGACGGCACGGTCGGGACACCGCGCGCGCGTTTGGCCTGTTCGGCAAGGATGCGTTGCTGCAGGTCGGGGTTGGCGGGCTCCACTTCCTGCGCGAAACGCAGATTGGCCAGCGTATATTCATGCGCGCAGAACACTTGCGTCGCCTCCGGCAGCGCCGCCAGCTTGGCCAGCGAGGCACTCATCTGGGCCGGCGTGCCTTCAAACAGCCGGCCGCAACCGCCGGCAAACAGTGTGTCGCCGCAAAACAGCCAGTGTTGATCTGTCGCAAAATAAGCGATATGGCCGCTGGTGTGACCCGGCACCTCGAGGACCGTCAGTTGCACATCCAGTTGCGGCAGCGTGATACGGTCACCTTCGGTCAGCGGATCGGTGACGCCTGTGATAGCCTCGTGGCGCGGACCGAAGACCGGCACCTTGAACTGCTGCAACAGCCGCGGCACACCGCCAATGTGGTCAGCGTGGTGATGTGTCAGTAAAATAGCGGTCAGGGACAGCTGATGCTGTTGCAGTGCGGCCAAAATCGGTCCGGCATCGCCCGGATCGACCGCCGCAGCGTGTCGACCGTCGTGGATCAACCACAGATAATTGTCGTCGAACGCCGGGACGGCCAATACCTTTAATGAATTACCGCTGACAATCGACATGGCACACCCGTTACGCGAAAATTCCATTATAGTCCTCGGCGACTGGCTGCAGACACCCGCCGGTGCCTATGTGAAGGCGTGGGAACAGGCCAGGCTCGACGCGTTGACGGCCGACATTTTCGGCTTCAATGCGGTGCAGATTGGCTTGCCCGAAATCAATGCGCTGCAAGCCAACCGGATGCCGCGCAAATGGCAAACCGATCGCCATGTGCCGGCCAATCTGCCCAATGGCGCGTCGGCGTCGGTCGTGGTGGCGCACGATTTCACGGAACTGCCGTTTGCATCGCAAAGTCTGGATCTGGTGGTGCTGCCGCACGTGCTGGAATTTGCGGCCGAGCCGCATCAGGTGCTGCGCGAAGTGGAGCGGGTGCTGATCGCCGAAGGGCAGGTCATTGTCTGCGGCTTCAACCCCGCCAGCCTGTGGGGTGCACGGCAAATGGTCGGGCGGCTGTCAGGCGCGCATTTCCTGCCGCAGCATGGTGAATTCATCAGCCTGCCGCGCTTGAAAGACTGGCTGAAATTATTGAATATGGAAATCGATCGCGGTCATTTCGGCTGTTATGCACCGCCGTGCCGCACTAGCCAATGGCTGGACCGCTTCGGTTTCATGGAAAAGGCCGGCGAGCGCTGGTGGCCGTATCTCGGTGCGGTCTACATGGTGCAGGCGATCAAGCGGGTCAAAGGCATGCGGCTGATCGGGCCGGCCTGGAATAAAAATACGGCTCTCATCCCGAACGGGGTGCCGGCCACCAATAAATCACATAGAAACAAGCATGGACAAGATTGAAATATTTACTGACGGCGCCTGCAAGGGAAATCCCGGCCCGGGCGGCTGGGGCGCGCTGCTGGTCGCCGGTGACCACAAGAAAGAAATCTTCGGCGGGGAGCCGGTCACCACCAACAACCGGATGGAAATGACCGCCGTGATCGAGGCGCTCGCCACGCTCAAGCGGCCGTGCAAGATCGTGCTGCATACCGATAGCCAGTATGTTCTGAAAGGCATTACCGAATGGCTAGCCGGCTGGAAGGCGCGTGGCTGGAAGACGGCGGCCAAGACGGCGGTCAAGAATGTCGACCTGTGGCAAGCGCTCGATGCGGCGCAGGCCAAGCACCAGATCGAGTGGGTCTGGGTGCGCGGTCATTCCGGCCATGTCGGCAACGAACGCGCCGATGCGCTGGCCAATCGCGGCGTCGAATCCATCTTGTAACTAATAGTTTGGTGGGGAGTATAGGCAAAAACAGTGCCTACCCCGCCGGAATAATGCCGGCCCGTGAAAATACACGGGTGAGTATGTTTCTCGTTCACAATCCATCTGGGAATCCATTTCCATGCGTCAAATCGTCCTCGATACCGAAACCACCGGCCTCAATCCGCGCTCCGGCGACCGCGTGATCGAAATCGGCTGCGTCGAACTGATCAACCGCCAGTTGACCGGCAATAATTTTCATCGCTACATCAATCCGGAACGCGATTCGGAAGAGGGCGCGCTGGCGGTGCACGGACTGACCACCGAGTTCCTCAGCGACAAACCGAAGTTCGGCGAGATCGCAGACGAACTGCGCGACTATGTCGGCGGCGCCGAAGTCATCATCCATAACGCGCCGTTCGACCTCGGTTTTCTGAACGCCGAATTCGGCCGCCTCAAAGTGCCGTCGTTCAACCAACATATCGCCAGCGTGATCGATACCCTGATCCAGGCGAAGGAAATGCATCCCGGCAAGCGCAATTCGCTCGATGCGCTGTGCGACCGTTACGGGGTGTCGAACACCCATCGCAAACTGCACGGCGCCTTGCTCGACGCCGAATTGCTCGCCGACGTCTATCTGGCCATGACGCGCGGCCAGAACAGCCTGTCGATGGATCTCGGTGACGACGACGCCGAGGCCGGCAGCGAGCATGCGGCGGCATTGCCGCTGGCCGACATCATCGTGCTGGCGGCAACAGCCGAGGAACTGGCGGTGCACGAGGCGCTGCTCGATGGTCTCGACAAGGCCGTCAAGGGCCGCTGCGTATGGCGCGCGAATGCCGGCTGAGGTGGGCCATCAGCGCCAACCGATTGCCGCTCGCCAGCTGTCAACGCTAAGTAGAAATGTCCCTTTTCCTGCAAAGTAGAAATGTCCCCTTG